>CAZQJU010000064.1:0-21450 GCA_964593185.1 uncultured Roseivirgaceae bacterium | reverse complement strand
TTATGTATAAATAAAAATTAAACTAACAAGTGCCAGTAGCATTGGAATGCGCAAGACAAGTACGATGTAAACAGGAGATTGGAATTTACATCCGATAATCAGGGTATAAGGTCTACCTTTGATTTCATGAAGGGGTTTAGCAGCGCATGGAACACAGCCTTGTTTACAGTAATCTTATTTAGTCTTTCATTTGCATCATTTAGCCAGGGGGTAAAAAAGGTTAGAGAACTTGAATACATTGTAAGAGACACCGGCAAAGAATTGGGCTCAATTCAATTCAACGCGATCACGAAAGAAATCTATTTCAAAGCAGATAGTGCCAAGAAATGGAAGATCGAGGATCGTCAACGTGTTTTAGCGTTTAAGGATGAAAGGAACGTCTATTCCAAGGAAGTTCTAAACGACAGCGAAATCTTTCTCATTCAATTAGCTATCGGGGAAGTGTCATTGTTCGAAATCGGTGATTCACTATTTGTCAAATCAAACGATGAGTTGATCATAATCAACGAATCAAACTTGTACCAGACACTAGAGGAGTTGTACGCTAGCAAGCCTACCTGGCGGTACAATAAGGAGCGATTAAAAAGCTCGAAGAGCTACTTGGTGCACCTGATTAAGGGCTACAATCGATCCGATCAGTTCAAGTCCGCCAAAAAAACGAAAGGATTCAATTTTCAAACGAACTACTCCACCTACTTTCTCAGAACCAGTGCGAACAGCAACAATCAATCATTGGACCTGGATCCTGTAGCCAGCTATACATTTGGCCTGAAGCTGGAGTACCCTTCTTTCAAGGGCACAAGTACCATGATTTCCTTCAATTTCTTCAACCAACACGAGCACACGACTGACTTGAGAGGGGGTGTAAGCCAGGAGTCACAGATGGTCCTAATTGGAGTGGAACCAAGATTTTACATCCGAAAATTCTTTATTGAAGCCGGACTTGTTGGAGGATTTACCATCTTCAGCGCCAATAGACTTGTGAGGGTGGTTTCTGACGAATCTGAATGGAGTGATCAAGGAATGAATATAGGGTTTACCTATGGCTTCGGAGCTACCATCCTCGATCGAAGTAAAACAAAAACAGATCTTTTCTTCAAGTATACTGGTTTAGATGCTAAATCACTAAGCGCAGAACTGTACTCGATCGGTTTTTATGCAGGGTTCTAGTCCCTTTTCTTCCGGAACCAAATGCTACTCAAATTCAATGACCAAATCATCCTGCTCTACCAGCTCCCCACTCCCAAGATGAATCTTCTTGATCTTTCCTTCCAGGTTTGACGATACGGTCGTTTCCATTTTCATGGCCTCGATGATAAATAAGACATCATCTTTTTGGATCGTATCACCTTCTTTGACTTTCACCTCTGCAATTTTTCCCTGTAACGGAGAGCCAACTTCTCTTTCACCTTCCGCTTTTGTGTTGGAAATTGTCGATACCGCCACACTATCATCACGGACCGCAATCCTACGAATCTGTCCGTTCAATCGAAAGGCAACAAGGCGTACTCCGTGCTCGTCCGGATCCGTAAGTCCCACCAGCTCAATGATGATCGTCTTGCCCTTCCCTATTTCTACCAGAATTTCTTCTCCTACCTTCATTCCGTAGAAAAAAGCGGTCGTAGGAAGTTTGGTCACCTCTCCAAACTCCTTGAAGTGCTCATAGTATTCCTTGAAAACTTTCGGGTAGAGTTTGTATGAAAGGAAATCTTCAAAAGAACTGTCACTAAATTCGGCTTCAAAGGCCTTAAATTCTGCGTCAATATCCAGCGGAGGCATACTGTCGTTGGCTCTTCCTTTGATTGGTTGCTGATTTTTAAGCACCAGTTTACTTATCTCCTCCGGAAATCCTCCGTACGGTTGACCTAGATTACCTTTAAATAAGCCAATAACAGATTCAGGAAATGAAAGCGATGCTCCCTTTTCAAAAATATCGGCCGCGCTTAAATCATTCGCAGTCATAAACATGGCCATATCTCCGACTACCTTGGAAGAGGGTGTTACCTTCACAATGTCACCAAAGAGCTCATTTACAACTGCGTAATTCTTCTTTATGGTCTCGAACTTATGCTCCAGTCCCAATGCAATCGCTTGAGGCCTTAAATTTGAGTACTGCCCTCCTGGGATCTCATGTTCATATACCTCTGCGGTCCCTGCCTTCAAACCGGACTCAAATGGGTAGTACATTTCTCTTACGTCCTCGAAATACGTGCTGTGGGCATTCAATGAGGAAAGATTCATATCTCTACCACGCTCATGATACTGCAGCGAAGCGACCAGAGCGTTAAAATTGGGTTGAGACGTCAGTCCGGATACGGAAGCCAATGCACAATCTACTATATCAACTCCGGCCTCAATTGCCTTCAGGTACATGGCAGATTGAATGGATGAGGTATCATGGGTGTGTAAATGAATGGGTAAATCCACCGCTTTTTTGAGTTCAGTCACCAGAAGTGAAGCGCTATAGGGCTTGAGAAGTCCCGCCATATCTTTGATGGCCAACATATGTGCCCCTTCATCTTCCAGCTGGCGAGCCATGTCAAGATAATATTGCAGAGTATACTTCTTCTGTGCATCATCCTTTAGCTCCCCGGTGTAGCAAATACACGCCTCCGCTAACGACTCCGTTCGCTCCCGCACAGCCCTAATGCTCCCCTTCATGTTTTCTACCCAGTTAAGCGAGTCAAAAATTCGGAAAATATCCATGCCGTTCTGGGCAGACTTCTCAATGAAGGTCTCAATAAGGTTATCGGGATAGGCGGTATACCCTACCCCATTGGATCCACGCAAAAGCATCTGCAACAGAATATTCGGCACCGCTTCCCGAATTAGTTGAAGGCGCTTCCATGGGCTTTCTTTAAGAAAGCGCATGCTCACATCAAAGGTGGCACCTCCCCACATTTCCAACGAAAAAACCTGCGGATTCTGAATGGCATAGCTCCTCGCAACTTTAAGCATGTCTTCCGTCCGGAAGCGTGTGGCCAGTAACGACTGGTGTGCATCACGAAAAGTGGTATCGGTAAAGTGCACTTTAGGATCACTTTTGATAGCGGCAATGAACTTCTCTCTTCCCAACCTGCTCAGTAAATCCTTGGACCCTTCTTGCATTTGCTCATCTCTGGCAAGCTTGGGTGCTTGAGGTACTCTGAATACTCGATCAAGATCTTTCGCCTTCACATCCGGATGTCCATTCACGATGACATTCCCAATGTAATTGAGTGTCTTTGTACCTCGATCCTGTGAACGTTTGATCGTAAAAAGCTCAGGATTGCTTTCAATGAAGTTAACAGTTGCTTTCCCTTCAAAGAAGTCCTTTGTGTAGATCACATTTTCCAGGAAGCCAATGTTTGTTTTTACCCCTCTGATTCGAAATTCCCTAAGTGCCCGGTGCAATCGACGGGAAGCTCCTTTTAGCGTTCTTCCTTTTGCCGTGACTTTGACCAGTAAGGAATCAAAGAAAGGAGAAATTTTCACACCTTGATACACGTTCCCGGCATCCAGTCGAATTCCAAACCCACCTGCACTGCGATACGCAATCACCGTCCCATAGTCGGGCTTGAATCCATTTTCAGGATCCTCAGTTGTGACCCTGCATTGCACCGCAAAGCCTTTGGTTTCGATGTCTTCCTGACTGCGAATGTAGATCTGTGGATGTTCTAGCTTGCATCCTGCTGCAATCAAAATCTGCGTTCTAACAATGTCTACACCGGTGATTTCCTCTGTAATCGTATGTTCAACTTGCACCCTTGGATTTACCTCAATAAAGTAGATGTGTTCCTCCGGATCGACCAAAAACTCTACCGTACCTGCATTGTTGTAGTTGACCTGGCGTGCTATTTTCAAGGCATAGGCGTATAGTCTTTCTCTGGTCTCCTGCTTTAATCCGAAGCTGGGCGCTACCTCTACTACTTTTTGAAATCTTCGCTGAACAGAACAGTCACGTTCAAATAGGTGGACCGTATTGCCATAATTATCTGCTAGAATTTGCACTTCAATGTGCTTAGGATTTTCCACGTATTTCTCCAGAAATATCGTGTCGTCACCAAATGCCTTGCCGGCTTCCGACTTGGCCTCATTGTAAGACTTGACGAGCTCTTGCTCATTTCGTACCACTCGCATACCTCTACCACCTCCGCCAGCAGAAGCTTTTATGATTACAGGGTAACCAATTCTCGTGGCTTCACCCTTGGCGATGTTTTCATCGGATAACACTTCCTGGTTGTCTTCAATCACGGGGACATCCGCTGCCCGTGCCACTTTTTTTGCCATCACCTTATCGCCAAGCTGACCCATCACTTCCGGTAGTGGACCAATAAACGTGATCCCCTCCTCCCTACATCGCGTTGCGAAATATACATTCTCCGAAAGAAAGCCGTAGCCTGGATGTATGGCTTCAACTTCATTCTCTTTAGCAACGGATATGATTTCTTCAATATCCAGGTAAGGTTTTAAGGGGTCGTCACTTGATCCAATCTGGTAAGCTTCGTCCGCTTTATAGCGATGCAATGAATACCGATCTTCATGCGTGAATACTGCAACAGATCGAATGTGCAGCTCGGAGATGGCGCGCAAGATTCTGATCGCAATTTCGCCCCGATTGGCAACCATGATTTTTTTGAAGAATTTCTGATTTTCCATGTAGCGTGGAGTTAATTGAACCCGTGACTGTGACTACCTGCAACTTAGTCATTTCAATCGATAGATTCAGCGCAGTCACGAAAGAGAGCCTTGAACATTTAATTCAAGCGGTTTAAATCGAATTCTCCAACAACCTATGTACTTTCGTCCATCAGCATGGATAGTTTAGAACTTATTGGTTGGATGGGAGCAGGTCTACTGCTCTTAGGCTTTGCATTGAATCTTTTCCAGAAGATCACCGCAAACTCCACCGCTTACCTACTCCTTAACTTAGTTGGTTCCCTGCTTCTGCTTTACAATGCCTATCAAAATGGAGCCTTTCCATTTGTAGCTGTCAATTTTGTTTGGGTGGTGTTTTCCGGCATAAAATTGGCCCAAAAACGCGCATGAAAGACGGCAAAAACCGAAGTGACATCAAAGTAGGAAACGTGGTCAACGTAGTCCAAAAGCATCATCAACGCACCGGAGAGCTTACCGAAGGCGTAGTAGCCCGAATTCTCACCAAATCAAGCGCACATCCCCATGGAATCAAAGTAATGCTGGAAGGCGGTACAGTGGGCAGGGTAAAAGAAGTCCTGTCCTAGTGTGGATGCAGGTCGGAATAAACACCTTGGTACCAGATTTTGCATCGGATAGCGCTTTGTAAAACCCTCGGTTTCAACAACGGTTTACCCATTAATACACGACCACATTCTTGAATGCCTTCGATGATGGAGGGATGCGGGTGAATTAACTCGGCAAGTTCTTTGATGCTTTTTCCTTGAGAGATCAACAGTGCAACGGCCTGGATCGCGCTGGACGCATGTTCGCCGATTACACGCATACCCAAGATGTTCATATCATCATCATCTGTGACGATCACCTTGATGAACCCTTCGTTATTCCGCATTGCCGTGGCTCGGGGAATCGTTTCGTAATTTAGGCTCACAATGCGGTAAGCCAAATTTTCCTGCTGCGCCTGAATCTCGTTCATCCCAACACCAGCAATCTCCGGATCAAGAAACATGATCGTAGAGATGTTGCTATAGATCAAAGGCTGCTCAGGTTTGCCAAAAATCCTTTCAACGGCATAGCGGCCTTCAAGCTCTCCGACATTCACCAACGAGATGTCGGCGGTAATATCACCGACGGCAAAGATGTTTGAAACGCTCGTTTGGGTGAGGTCATCTTTTATTCCTCTTGCATCAACCTCGAGGCCGAGGCGTTCATCTACTAGATTTTCGTATTCCGGCACACGGCCGATGGAGACAAGTGCTTTCTCCACCTCGAATTCCTCTTTTGATCCGTCTGTATATTCCAATTCATACTTCACATGTCCGTCTTCAATTTCAATGTTGATCAATTTCGAATTCCGATGGATCAAAACGTCCTTTGCTTCCAGATTTTTTTCAATGATTTTCACGACATCCTCATCTTCAAAGGGTAGAATCCGATCCCCCTTGTCTATTAGATGAACTTTGGTTTGACCAAAATTGGAAAAGATGGTGGCAAATTCACATCCAATCACCCCTGCGCCTACAATCACAATCGACTTCGGGAAGTCATCCAAATTACCCAATCCATCACTCGTGAAGATCGTCTGCTCATCGATGGGCCATTGTGGTAATTTCCTGGGCTTACTCCCGGTAGCCAAAATGATGTAATCGGCTGCTACCTCGACCTTCGTTTGCTCATGCACGATCTCAACTCGGTGCTTGTCCACCACTTTGGCAATACCCTGAATGTATTTAAACGTATCTCGACCAAAACTATGATTGATATCATTCAAATGCTGGGTAAGCAAATCAACGCGATGATTGACTGCGCCCATGACCTCCTCATTGATCTTGTGATACTTAAAAAAGGGCTCTTTCAAACCGAGTGCCTGCTTGTTGATGTTGATCGCTCTCGCCTCACGGGAAATTTCCCACCAAGTCTTACTCCAAAGAGCTCCCTGATGAATACCCGCTCCACCAAGTCGATCTTTCTCAATTAATGCCACTCTTTTTCCGAAGTCGAGTGCACGCATCGCAGCAGCATAGCCGGCTGGTCCTGCTCCGATCACACAAACATCGAATTTGTCCATAAATACGGTGATTGATTTCTATAAATATACTACGAATCGAATAGCTGCGGTACGTCTGAGCGTGTTAGGGCACTGGATCGTAGCCGCTTCCTCCCCAGGGATGACATTTTCCAATGCGTTTTATACCCAACCAAACTCCTTTCAATCCATGCTTTTGGATGGCTTCTTTGGTGTATTGCGAACACGTAGGGGTGAATCGACAGGTGCTTGGAAACAAGGGCGACAGTGCATATTGGTAAAAAAGAATTGGCGCGATAAGTATTTTCTTGATTATCCGATTCACCGGACAAATGTATTCATCAAAACTTGCATGACAGAAGAAAAATGGTTCTGTTTGTCGCCTCACTATTGTGGCGTTGGCAGTGCTATAGATTCTTTACCGTCTTGAAATACTTTTTGTTTCTTCTTTTCATCTGCACATTAGTCCCTTCTTATTCGCAAAAAGGGTCAGAGAAGATTCTCATTAAAAACATTGTATTCGAAGGAAATCGCAAGACGAGGGAACGGATCATTCGAAGGGAAATGAGTTTACAAGAGGGGGATCGTTTCACGAAAACTGAAATTGATTCCATCTTCGTCTGGGACCAGAATCGGATTTACAATACCAATCTATTCAACTCCGTAACGCTAAGCCTGACCAATGAAGCTGAGGATAATAGCGAGGCCGATGTCAAGGTTACGCTGGACGAACGTTGGTATCTGTACCCCATTCCCTTTGTGAAACTCATTGATCGTAACCTAAGTGACTGGTGGGTCAATCGCGATCGAGACCTCAGCAGAATCAATTATGGCATCCGACTGGCACAGTTTAATTTCAGAGGTCGGGGCGAAACATTGAGGGTAATCATGCAATCTGGTTTTACCACAGGAATGAATATCCGGTATTGGATACCAAATCTGGACAAGAAGCAAAATCACGGACTTTTTATTGGTACGAGCTATTCTCAGGCTCGGAATGTTGCTTTCAATACCGTACGCAATATTCCTCGGTTCACATTCGATAGCGAAGAGATACTAAGACGCGTGTATTTCAATAGGGCGCGACATACCTATCGATCTTCGTTCTATACCTTTCATAGCACGACACTTGGACACTATCATGTGCAGATTGCAGATACCCTGGCAGCCTTAAATGAGAACTACCTTGCTGGGGATCGAACCGCTCAAAGTCACTTTTACTTTGGTCATTCCTTTCGGTATGATAAGCGTGATAATGTAAATTATACCTTGCACGGAACGCGCTTTTCGGTTGGACTGATAAAATACGGACTTGGTATCTATAGAGATGGAGTCGACTATTGGCTGACTGCCCTCAAAGCAGCTAAGCACTGGGATTTGAGAAACAACTGGTACGCTGCTGCTGATGTATCAGCACTTTCGACCTTCCCAAGGAGAAGGGATTATTTCAACTTTTACCGAATAGGTGTAATTCCGGAAACACTTCGGGGCTACGACCTCACTGTAGTAGAAGGTAGCGCTTATGTGATTCAACGTAACGAGGTGAAATACAAAGTCATTGGTAAGCAATACGATATCAGTTCGTTCATGCCTGTGAGGCAATTTCAGACCTTTCCGCTCAATGTTTTTTGGAAGGTCTTCTATGACCACGGATATGTGCAGGGGTATCCCAACTACACCGGTAGTGAGCCTTTGTCCGATACGTACCTTTACAGCTTTGGAACCGGCATTGATTTAGTTTTAGTTAACGATATCACCATGCGTTTTGAGCTCTCCAGAAATGCACAGAGACAGAACTACTTTTTTCTGAATTTCATCGCACTTATCTAGTCAAAATTTTTCCACTTCTTTTTTTTACCCTTCTTGTAGCTATACCACTGCCCTATTTCCTTTCCGTTTTTCCAAGATCCCTCAAACATTTTGCTTCCCGCTTCATTGTAGTAAGTCCAGAAACCTTCTTCCATTCCGTCGACCAGCAGGCCTTCTTGATTCAACTGACCGCTGCGGTGATAAAATTTCCAGAAGCCAACTGGTGACCCCTGATCATAGAAGCCTTCCCTCTTCACTTTTCCATCCTCATAGTAGAATTTCCAACTTCCCTGATAAAGTCCCCTTCGAAAAACTCCTACCTTTTCCAAATTCCCGTTCGTATAATAATAGCTAGAGCTGTCCTCAGGTATGCCCTTGCTCCAGTGTTCAATTGCTTGAATTTGTCCTTGCGGATAATAGTACACTTGCTTCCCATCCAATTCGCCATCAACATACGTAAAGTTTCCGCTGATCCTACCATCTGGATAGTAGAAGTTCCAATCCCCGGTCTTGGCACCGGAAATCTCCATCATCCCTGCAGCCTTTAAGGCGCCCGATGCATAGAATATGGAATCGAGCTGTCCATTACTCACACGTGCGCACAATACAAGCAAACCAAAAAAAATAGACTTCATTTTAACACTATTACGTTATTTAGTATATGAACCATTGTAGTTAACGCAACAAAAGCATTACATTGCTCTCATGAAGTTCTTCTACTACTTAATTTCCTGCGCATTTCTGTCTCTCTTGCACGCGCAGGATGGAACCTTCTCATTAGGCGCTAGGAATGCAGGCCTTGCCGGCACTTCTGTTACCCTCAACGACGAATTTAGTCTTTTTAACAATGTTGGCGGACTGGCTGGTGTCAAAAATCATGCTGTGTTTACCAGCTACCAAAACCGGTATTCCATCTCCGAATTTCAGGTCATTGGAGGTGGCGGTATTTGGCACCATCGCCTTGGCAATGCCGGCATTGGTTATTATAAGTTTGGAGATGACCTATTCAGCCAGCAGCGGCTACATTTTGCCATTGGAAATAGCTTCCAGATGGTTAGCCTAGGCTTGGCAGTAGATTGGATACAATATCATATTGAAACCATTGGTAGTCAGCAGGTTCTGGCGATCCAATTTGGCGGTATTGCGGAGCTAAAACCTCAATTACTCTTTGGTGCGCATATTTTCAACATCAATCAAGCTACACTGATTTCTGAGACGGAAGAGCAGTTACCAACGGTGATGAAAGCTGGAATGTCTTATCGCCCCACAAATGAACTTATGCTCAATGCTGAAGTGGAAAAAGACCTGGATTTTGACGAGGTGTTCAAGGCGGGAATTGAGTACCAGATAGTCGAAAACATTTTTATACGAACAGGATTCAACACGCGTCCCTTCCTGGGCACTTTTGGACTCGGATTTCATCCTAAACGTTTCAAATTTGATTATGCATTCAGCAACCGTGCTGGATTAGGAACCATTCATGAATTGTCGCTGGCTTACGGCTTCAACGGATGAGAAAATGGTTGACCATAGGATTACTGACGAGTAGTCTCATCTCCTACAGCCAAAATGAAGAGATAGATCTGGAGCAGTTTTCAGAATACCTCTTTCAGGTCCAGGATGAAAACATCCCCTATGAAGACATCTACGAATCGCTCTTCCTGTACTACACCAATAAATTGAATCTCAACAAGGTTGGTCGATCAGATCTTGAAAGCCTTTACATCTTGAGTCCCGGACAACTGACAAGCTTCTTCGATTACCGCGAGCGGTTTGGGAATTTCATTTCCATAAATGAACTACAGGCGGTTCCTCTTTTTGACCTTCAAACGATTAGATCCCTCATCCCTTTCGTGACCATTCAGGAAAGTTACACGGACAACCGTTCAGTACTCCAGAGAATTATTGATGAAGAGAATAATTACTTTTTGCTGAGGTATACGCAAAGACTGGAAAAGCAACTCGGATATACATCAGCGACACCCTTGGATACTGCGCTTATTGCAAATGAACAAGGTGTAGTTGTTGATACGGCAGTCACAGCTCCCCAACGCTATCTTGGCTCTCCAGCCAAAATATATGGACGATTTCGCACTAGCCACAAGAATGATTTTAGCCTGGGGTTTACCTTCGAAAAAGATGCAGGGGAATCCTTCGCCTTTACAGATCGCAAAGCCGGATTTGATTTCGTCTCCTATCATTTGCTATTGGAAAAACAGTTAGGCTTAGATAAGATCATGCTGGGAGATTTTCAACTACAGGCCGGTCAGGGACTTGTATTCGGAGCAGGGTTCAATGCGGGAAAAGGCGCTGAGACCGTCAATACCACCACACGCAGTACGATTGGTTTGCGACCCTACACCTCTGTACTTGAATCTGGATTTTTCCGCGGTATTGGACTTACAAAAAAAGTAGGTGATTTTGAAGTCACTGGATTCTACTCTAGAACCAGGCAGGATGGAAACGTCAAAATTGATTCGCTTGAATATGCTTTTATCTTCAACAACGAATTACAGAATTTATCACTTGCCAGTGGTGGCCTTTCAGATGTGTTTGCGGAGGAATTTGCCAATTCCATTATCACAAGTGGGCTTCATCGAACTCCCGGGGAAGTAGAACGCAGACACACAATCAAAGAAGAGTCGTTTGGTGGGCTATTGACTTTTGCCCCTGAAAGAAACTGGATGGTAGGGTTGAGTGGCATGCAAACATCTTATTCGGTACCCATTGGGAGGACTCCCAATAACTATAACCAATTTGAGTTTCGTGGAAAGCGCAATCAAATTGCCTCAGCATTTAGTAACTATACCTGGCAAAACCTCTCCTTCTTTGGTGAGATTGCACGGTCTTCATCGGGTGGCATAGGTGCCGTTGGAGGCCTGGTTACTAGCTTATCCAGTAAGGTGGACTTCGCCTTTGTTTTTAGAAACTATGATCGTGACTTTCATTCTTTCTATGGCAACGCTTTCGCAGAAAGTTCTCGAAATATTAATGAGCGAGGTACCTACTGGGGAATTGCCATCAAACCCAATCGCAGGCATCGGTTAAACTTCTATTATGACCGCTTCAGTTTCCCATGGTTGAAATTTAGAACGGAAGCACCTTCCAGTGGTAATGAGTGGCTCATTCGATACACCCACCTTCCTAGTCGAAAGATAAAGCTGTACGGACAACTTCGCCAACAGACTCGGCAAGAAACCATTGCCAATGAAAACTTGAACATCTTAGCCGATCAAGTTAGAATCAACTATCTATTCAATATCGACTACACGTTAGGAACTGCGCTTACCCTCAAAACACGAATTCAGGGCAGCATGCAGAATGAAGCAAGTGTAAAGACACGAGGCTTCGCAATGATTCAAGATGTTAATGTCAGGTTCTGGAAATTAAGACTGCATACGCGCACCGCCTTATTTGAAACGGACGATTTTGACAACGCTCAGTATGCCTACGAGAACGACGTGCTGTATGCCTTTTCAATCCCAGCATACCAGGGGTCCGGTATTCGTAACTACGTGATGATCCGTTACAATCCGGTACGAAATCTATCGCTTTGGCTGCGTTATGCAAGAACCACTTTTCCCGGATCATTCGGAGGGCAAAGCACCGTAGGTTCCGGATTGGACTTAGCTGAGGGAAACACCTCGTCTGAGCTTAAGGCAATGCTGCGGCTTAAGTTTTGAAGTGTAAGCAAGCACTTTTACTGTAAATGGATTTACTATATTCGACAACTCGCAGTTGCTTATAGCGAGCAGCTTGGATTTAAGACCTAAAGCGATGCCATGAAAATACTTTTACTCGGAGCGACAGGCCGAACAGGAAGACTTGTTCTTCAAAAAGCACTGAACCAGGGCCATCAAGTAAACTGTCTGGCACGTAATACTTCACGCATCAAAGCGCAGCAAGGATTGAAAATTTTTGAAGGAAACCCGACACAAAGAGAGGACCTGAAAAAAGCCATGTTCAATTGCGATGCAGTCATCAGTGTCTTAAACATCTCTCGAAACTCAGACATCCCCTGGGCATCACTAAGAACGCCAAGAGACTTTCTTTCCAAAGTCATGAAGTGTATCGTTGTCGTGGCTGAGCAGTTAAAGGTAAATCGAATTACCCTTTGTTCTGCCTGGGGTGTCGCCGAGACAAAGCATGATTTACCGAACTGGTTTAGGTGGCTTATAGACTACAGTAACATCGGAGTTGCTTACGCCGATCACGAAAGGCAAGAGCAGCTACTGAAAGACTCTTCGCTCCAATGGACCATTGTGCGTCCGGTAGGGCTCACCAACAATAAGAGGATGGAAAGCATTCGAGAATTCATGGAGGGCCACCCAAAACCGAACTTGCTAATCAGCAGAGCAAGTGTGGCAAACTTTCTAATTCATACTTTGTCCCGAAAAGAACTGGTTCATAAGAAAGTCGTTATCTCCACATAGTAAAATGGGTTCATCAAAATTTAGGCAAACGTCATCGAGTCACTTGAGAAAGTTTTTGCGAAACATGCGATTCCTGGTATACACCACCTTAGTCCTCTTGCAGTGCCGGATGTACGCACAGGATAAACTGATAGGCCTTAAAGGGGGGGTGAATCGAAGCGACTTCACGGGTGAGGCTGCGGAAGGGCTTCGCCCTAAGACCGGCTTTCATGTCGGTATCTTAACCTCATTACCGCTGGGTAGTCATTTTACATACCAACCTGAAGTTACCTTCTCTCGAGAGGGGAACGAATTTGAGGACATTGCAGGCTTGCGGGACGATTTTGACTACCTAAATCTGACTCCGGTGTTGATCAAGTACTTTCCTGGCAAGTCTGGAATAAATCTGGAAGCTGGATTTCAATTGGGGATTCTCCTTTCAGCCAAGTCGATTTTAGGCAATCAGAAAGAAGATATCAAAGAACGTTACCTTGGTGAAAACGCTTCAGCTATCATGGGACTTGGCTACGAATACAAAGACGCCATGCTGTCCATTCGATATAATTTAGGGGTCTATTCCATCCTTGACGATGACCTAGGAACAAAGCTGCTGTCAAGCGTCTGGCAATGCTCAATTGGTTTTAGATTCCTTTAATAGCCTATCCTAAAATGAGGTCATAAACAACGCTATTGTAGGAACGTGTTTTAGTCAACGAAAAATGCTTTATTTCATGAGGGTTTGCAATGCTTTAATGCAATATCCCAAATCATTCCCAACCCTGAAATTGTTCCTAACTTTCATGGTGTTTAAGATATTTGAAGATTGACCATGATAGAACAAAAAACATCATACTATGAGAACGCTACCTGCATTGCTACTCTTTTGTGTTACTAGCACCTTATGGTCCCAGTCGCTGCAATCCAAAATGGATAGTGTGATGCTGCACCATATCAACGCTGGGGAATTACACGGTGGCGTAGCATATGTTCAAAAGGACAAAAAGGTGCTTTTACATAAAGCATATGGCTTTCGGGATGTCGAGCAAAAACAATTGCTAAAAGAAGACGCCATTTTCAACATTGCTTCAATGGCAAAAGTGGTGACAGCAGTTGGTGCCCTGATTCTTTATGAGGACGGCAAGTTCTTACTAGATGATCCAATCGAAATGTATCTTCCTGAATTAGGTGAACTAATGGTTTTAGAAAACATTGGAACGGATTCGGCAAAGCTGGTCCCTCCCATTCGAAGTATTACCATCCGAGATCTTTTTCGACATACTGCTGGGTTCGGATATGCCTATCAAATGACGGAAGCTCAAAATAGTGTTGACAGTCTGTACGTAAGCAAAGAACTTGATATGAGCAGGACATCACAGGACTTTTTGGAGCGCCTTTCGGAAATTCCACTGAAATACCAACCAGGAAGTCAGTGGGAATACAGCTACGCATTGGACGTTCTTGGGTTTCTTGTGGAAAAGATAAGTAGGATGACCCTGCATGATTTTTTGAAGCAAAACCTATTTGGTCCATTGGAAATGACATCCACAGGATTCTATTTAAATCCCGAAGACATGGGAAGATTGTCCAACCTCTATGTCCAAACGGCTGACGGTTTGGCAGCGGTGCCGGACTTTGTAAGCAACTACAAAGAACCTCCTACTTTGTACGCAGGCGGAGGAGGTTTAGGTCGTAGCATTGATGGCGCTTTGCTTTCCAGCACAGCTGACTTTGCCAAATTCTGCAACATGCTCCTTGATTACGGACAGTACAATGGAAAAGAAATACTTCAATCTCAGACCGTAGAACTCCTCATTTCAAATCAAATCGGTGGGATAGTTAAACGGTCCTTTCCGGTGGGAGCGTATGGGTTTGGCGTGGGTGTCAGCAATTGGCCAAACAATGGGAGGACACAAGCCATCAGTTGGACAGGTGCCTTCAATACCATTTTCGTGGTAAATTTTAAGGTGGATTTTGTTTCAATCTTTATGACACAGCACGAACCTTGGGGACATTTGGACATCATGGATAAATTCCTACAAGTGATTGAGGAAACGGTACCCTAACCCTTTTCATAGGCCGTGTAATCCATCACAACCGTAAGGAAAAGTACGAAGTGTTCTTGCAAGAGATCGAAGGAATTCCCATTTTAGAGCTATCGCTCGAAACTCACACTATCCGATTTCACCATGAGAAGATTCACTGTTATTTTACTTTTATGGGCTTGCTTAGCCGCCTGCACTGACAATAGACGCACCCACCAAGAGCTCGTTACTGAATACTATAGTGCATTCAATGCCGCTGACTTCGAAAGACTAAGCACTTTGATCGCAGACAGTATCACGATCATTGAAGGAGAATTCGTAAGCCCCTACGATGTGGAGAGCTTTTATGAACAGTTCAAGTGGGATTCTGTCTTTCAACCCACATATGAAATTGTAGATTTAGTTGAACAAGGTGATCAGATCATAGCTACGGTTTCTTCCAGTTCCGTTCGCTACAAATTCTTAAAAAATGACCCGCTGACTACGGTTTACAAGATCTCCTTTAAAGCCGACGATATAACCAAACTTGAGGTCATTGACTACGTTGAACCGGACTGGAATACCTGGCAGCAGGAAAGAGACACATTGGTTAAGTGGATCCAAGAAAACCATCCGGAGTTAGATGGATTCATCTACGACCTCTCCATGGAGGGAGCCCTAAACTATCTTAAAGCAATCGAACAGTATGAAAACAGATTGCAGCTCCCGGACAGTATTTGACTTTTCTTACTAACTTCCTCACTGATGGAATCATTGGAAAGCGCCTGGGATAGTATTATCAGCTTCCTGACGAAAGTGGGTGACATTTTTACCACCAGTCTTTTTACCCTTGGGAAAAGTAACATTACCCTTGGAACCATTTTCTACTTCATCATTGGCTTCATTGTTCTCTCCTATGTCTCCAGACGATTTCGAGACATTTTGATCAATCGAATTCTGGTGAAAGCCAATGTGGATAAAGGAGCACGCAATTCCATTGGGTTGATTACACGCGTGATGTTCATGTTTGTGGGATCAATCTTCATTATTCAGACAGCCGGAATTGACATGAGTTCGTTGAGTTTGTTGGCCGGTGCGCTCGGCGTAGGCATCGGGTTCGGACTTCAGAACATCACTGACAATTTCATCTCAGGAATCATTATCCTTTTTGAAAAGCCCATCAAAGTAGGTGATCGTATCGTCGTGGGAGGCACCGAAGGAGACGTCATAAATATCTCCGTAAGAGCTACCACCATTCTTACCAATGAAAACATCTCCATCATTGTCCCTAACTCAGAATTCATCTCCTCACGTGTGATTAACTGGAGCCACAACAACCGTAACATTCGGTTTGATTTACCCCTTGGTGTGAGTTACAATGAAGACCCTGCTCAAGTCAAAGAAGTGCTCTTGGAGGTGGCAAAGAAGAACCAACATGTGTTGAAGAATCCGGAACCTATTGTGTTCTTTGATGAGTTCGGAGACAGCTCATTAAATTTCACGTTAGGAGTATGGACCTCCACCTATACGGATAAACCCCGAAGATTAAAGAGTGAATTGTATTTTGAGATTTTTGACCAATTCAAAAAAGTAGGCATTGAGATTCCATTCCCTCAACGAGACCTACATATCAAAACTCAACCCGTAGAGGTTACGCCGCTTTCTCAGAATCAGGATTAAGTGTCACACCTTCAAATTGAGCACCTGCTTGCATCTTTCCTGCATAGAACTGCTCCTGTATCTGCTTTGCCGTAAGAGAACTATTGTCCGGACTCCAGCCTGGAGGGCCAAAAACATACATAAATGCTTCCTTGAAGGTTTTAGCTTTCTTCACATCGTTGAAAATATCCACGAAGATGTGCGTATTGAGCTTTACAGGATTGTAAGTGCCAGGGTCTTTCAATATCCCGTAGTGTGGGTCCACACCTTTTACAATGTTTTGCCACGTACCAAATAGGTGATCCCAGATCAATAGAATCCCTCCATGATTCTTATCAAGGTATTCAATGTTGCTTGAATGATGCACCGCATGCACATGCGGATTATTGAAGATCTTTCCAAAAAAGCCTAAATCTCCAAGCAATTTTGTATGCAAAAAGTATTGATAAGTAGCATTGATGATGAGCGCCGAGCCAATCATAATGGGTTCGAAGCCGATCGCAGCCATCCACAACCAGAAGATGGGTTTGTAGAAGGTAATGAACCAACCATTTCTGATGCTAACGGCGAGATTGAAATTTTTGGAAGAGTGATGCGGAACGTGAGCCGCCCAAAGCAATCGCACCGTGTGGCTCCAACGATGGTGCCAATAGAAATTGAAATCATCCGCCAGAATTGCCAATACCCAGGCCCACCAGGCCCAGCCAATGGTAGAATACCCAAAGTAATCTATCCTTAACTGCTCAAAAAAGTTGAATACGCCTGTAAAAACAACTGCAACGGTAAACGCCTTGGTGAAAAAGGATATAAAAGCTGCACCTAAGGCAATCCCAAAACCGGCAAGGGAATCCTTCAGCTCATAATCATGTTTTGCCACCAAAAACTCAACCAACATAAATCCCAATAAAATGGGAAATATGTAAATCATCTTATCACCTACATTAAACTCCGGCATTTGCTATTTCAATATTAAAATTTGAGATCAAGCAAGAATAAACTTTATTCAATAAGAATAAGAATGAATCTGAAGAATTTTCTATTCTGGCTTTTTTGCCCCGAACTTATACGCAAATCCTACACCCAAAACGCTCTTGAACTGTACCCTCGGCTTCTCAGTTCCTTCATCAAACTGACCATCATTATCGTTGTCTTCGCCAATCAGAATATCCTTGTCGTAGATCAGATGGGTGAATACGTTCATTGAAATGAACTTTGTCAATTTTGCCACAAGCGCATTTTGCCAGTTGACATCTATCTCTCCCGGATTTTCCGTGTAACCGGTAAATAGCTCAAGTTTACTTTCGAAGGCATCATTCTTGAATTTGGCACGGAAGAAAGAACCAAATTCCGCTCTGGACGTCTTGCCTGGAGTCAACACGGTTACCCCATCATCCGCAAAAACAGCACCTTCAACTCCGTACAAACCTTGATTTGCGATTTCCTGATCGAGTACAAATGTGAACTTACCCGTTACCGGTTGGTATGAAAAACTAAGCTGCTCAGTTGGGTCGTAGGAGATCCCTGTTCCAATGGTCAGGTAACCTGGAGCCATAAAGTCAGATATCCGCTTGATCTCCTCCGTGGTAGCAAATCCATCCGTAAACTGAGTTCTAAAATCAAGAAGGCCGGTAAAGAACCACTTCCCATTGCCGCTATCTTTCATTTTGTAGCTGTACTTGGTAACAAAGTTTATCAGGTCGTCAGATTTACTGAATCCAGAGGACTCCTCCTGATTAATGATTCCGTACGCAAGGTCCATAGAGTTTTCCCATTTGCCTCGATCTTTTATCCGATTGGCGAAAATGCCGAAGTTGGAATTGATCGCGATAGAGTTCTGTCCTCCAGCGGCCCAATTTGTCAATGAAACTTGTGAAAAAGTCAACGATGCATTGCCACCAATCTTCCAATAACTGGTGTCAGATTCGATCTGTGTTGTATCCTGCTGTGAGAGGGCTTCAGCAAAAATGAATAGCAACGAAAGCGTTAGAAAACCACGATTATTCATTTGGTATTGGCTAGGAATTGATGATCAATAGAACGCAAATCTATTTTTTGCGAAATGATTCGCACAAAACAATCGGTTTTCCATTGTTACTTTTGCGGTAAAACCTTAATCATATGAAAAAAACGGTACTTATTATCTTAACATTGGCTGTATCTTTTGTAGTTAATTCACAGACTAAAGAAGAGCTGCTGGCAGAACTGAATCCAAAAAAAGATTCGATTGCTGCAATTCAAGCACGAGCCAATGCAATTCAAGCACAGATTGATGCGCTTCCGGGATGGCGTGTAGGAGCATTTGGAACGATAGGCGGAAGCATTTCAAGCTTTACCAATTGGTATACGCAGTCCGTACCCAACAATACCTCTGGAAACATCGGTTTTACCTTCAATACCTTTGCTAACCTGCAGCAGGAAAACTATTTCTGGAGGAACACAGCCAACATCAACTTGGGCTGGGTTCGGTTAGATAACCGAGATTCGGACGAAGACATTGACAAATTCAAACCTACCAACGATGTATTTCAGCTCACTTCGTTGTTCGGCTGGAATTTGACAAAAAGCTTTGCCGTTTCAACGCTATCTGAATACAGAACGACGCTTATAAACAATTTCAATAATCCCGGATACCTGGATGTTGGTATCGGAGGTACATGGACGCCCATTCAGGACCTCGTTGTTGTCATTCATCCAATCAACTACAATTTCATCTTTACGGATGAGGATAACATCTATGAATCTTCACTGGGTGCCAAAATTGTAGCCGACTATACCAAGAGCATTGGCGCTGTTGGCTTTAAAAGTAACCTGTCTACATTCTTGAGTTTTGAGGGATCTGACCTTAACAATGTTACCTGGACCAATGGATTTAGCTATACACTTTGGAAGTCTTTCGGTATAGGCTTCGATTTTGCATTGCGCAGCAACAAGCAGGAAGCATTGGATTACGCTCTAAACACATTAATGGAAGATCCAGAATTGGTGACGCTTGAAAACGTGGATAACGAACTCCAATCCTTTTGGATCTTTGGAATAAGCTATTCTTTTTAGAGAGGATAGGATGAACAAAAAAAGGGGTGCCAATTGGCACCCCTTTTTTTGTTAGTTGTAGGTATTTTTCTTCATATCCTCCTCTTTTAGTATTCTCCGGAGGATTTTGCCGACGTTTGATTTTGGGAGCTCATCCACAAACTCGATGTACTTAGGACGCTTATAACCGGTGAGCTTCTCCTCGCAATGCGCCAGGATTTCTTCTTCGGACAACGAATCCTCACCTTTAACGATGTACACCTTGACCGCTTCAGTTGATTTTTTATCAGGAACCCCAATCGCACCTACTTCTAGTACTTTCTCGTTGAGAGCAATACAGTCCTCTATCTCATTTGGATAGACATTAAAGCCCGAGACCAGGATCATTTCCTTCTTCCGGTCAACAATCTTAAAGTATCCCCTATCATCTATCTGCGCTATGTCTCCGGTCTTAAGCCACTCATTCTCTAAGCAATTAGCAGTTTCGTCAGGCCGATTCCAATACCCCTTGAAGATTTGAGGCCCATGAGCACACAATTCTCCGCGTTCTCCAATACCTACTTCCTTCCCGTCATCATCCATGATTTTTATGTTTGTACTGGGCGCTGGCAGTCCGATAAAGCCAGGCTCAATTCCCCGCTGCAAAGGGTTCATGGTAAGCACCGGTGAAGCTTCTGTCAACCCATACCCCTCTACGACAGGTGTATCGGTTACTTCCAACCATTTCTCCGCTACAAATTTTTGCAACGCCATGCCCCCTGCGAAAGAGAATTTTACAGAGGAAAAATCAAGATTCTTAAAATTGGGTTGGTTTAACAGCCCATTGAAAAGCGTATTGACGCCAGTCAGAATAGTCCACGGATGATTGGCCAACTCTTTCTGGAAAGCTTTCATGTCCCTGGGATTTGTAATCAGGACATTGAGTGCACCAATCCGAATGGACATTAATCCATTCAAAACCAGCGCAAAAATGTGGTAGAGTGGCAGGGCTGTAATGAAAATTTCCTTTCCTTCTTCCAGTCCACCATGCCGCATCCATTCGCATACTTGCTCCATATTGGCAATTACATTTCTGTGGGTCAGCATCGCACCTTTAGAAACACCTGTTGTCCCACCTGTATATTGAAGGAAGGCCAACTCATCGTTCGTAATCTCAACTTTATCAGGACTCTTGGTACTCCCTAACTTCAACGTTTCTTTGAATGCAATGGCCTTAGGTAGCGAATAGGCAGGAACCATCTTCTTTATGTTCTTGACAACAAAATTGACGATGCTACCTTTCAACCCCCCGACCATGTCTCCAATCTTGGTGAGGATGACTGTCTCAATCTGGGTCTCCTTTAGAATTTCCTCGAGATTGCTGGCAAAGTTCTCAACAATTACAATGGCCTTGGCACCAGAATCATTGAATTGATGGAGCATTTCGCTTGAAGTATACAATGGATTTGTATTAACCACTACCATCCCAGCCTTCAATGCCCCATAGATGGCAATTGGGTTCTGAAGTAGATTCGGCATCTGAATCGCAATCCGATCCCCTTTCTTTAGATTCGTATGATTTTGTAAATAAGAGGCAAAAGCATCGATATTCTTTCCTAACTCTTCGAAAGTCATCCCCTTTCCCATGTTTTCAAACGCTACAAGGTCACTGAACCTTTCAATTTGCTCATCGACCATACTGGGAATGCTGGGAAAAGCATCCGGGTCTATTTCATGCTTTGTTCCTTCGGGATAACTTTTATGCCATGGATAGGTACTCATACTTTTAGCTATTTTGGATGTTAAAGGTGATTGGGGGAACCAAAAAAAAAGGCCTTGGCACCCCTACCAAGACCTTAAAATAAACAACATTAACCCA
>CAZQJU010000063.1:0-21785 GCA_964593185.1 uncultured Roseivirgaceae bacterium | reverse complement strand
GACGTGATCAAAGTGGCGCATTTATTTGCAAAGCTTGATCTTGGAGAAGCGGATATGCTAAGAAGGGGAATGTCCGGGAAGTACCGATCAAGAGAAGAATTCCTAAAAGTCAGGAATACCTTTTTTCAGAACTGTATCGACCAAGGACACCCGCATGAATTGACATCAGAGATCTGGAGACAGATCGAGAGTTTTGCTGGTTATGCATTTGCAAAAGGGCATTCGGCCTCCTATGCCGTTGAAAGCTACCAAGCGCTATTTCTTAAAACGTACTATCCCCTGGAGTACATGGTAGCGGTCATTAACAATGGCGGTGGCTTTTACCGAACCGAATTCTATGTGCACGAAGCTCGCATGTGCGGTGCCACCATACAAGCACCATGCATTAATCATAGTGAAGCGCTTACGACCATACAAGGGAAGGCAATCTTCCTTGGTTTTGGCATGGTCAAAGACCTTAACAACACCCTGATCAATGGCATTGTGACCGAACGCGAGCACAATGGAGAATATTTAGACCTCGAAGATTTCATCCATCGTACGGAAGCTTCTTTGGAACAAATAAAGCTGCTAGTGCGCGTCGGGGCACTTCGGGTATTTGGTTCAAAGAAAGATGTCCTCTGGCAGGTGCACTTCGCTTTAGGAGCAGGAACTGTCCGGGCGAAAGAGGGGCTCTTCCAAGTTCCCATCAAGCAATGGAAACTACCTCCCTTACATCAGGACAAACGAGAAGATGCATTTGATGAAATGGACTTGTTGGGATTTCCCTTGTGCAATCCATTCGACCTGTTGGACAAGCCTGAACAAGGGCTACTTTCGCGAGAACTATCCAGTTTTGTTCATGAAAACGTTCAGATAATAGGCTATTTAGTAACCATAAAAAACACAGGAACTTCTAACGGAAAGCGAATGTACTTCGGCACCTTTATCGATCGCGAAGGACACTTCATTGATACCGTACATTTTCCTGCATCTGCAACCCGGTATCCATTCCGTGGCAACGGTATTTATCTCCTGAACGGAAAGGTGGTAGAGGAATTTGACTTCTTCTCATTGGAGGTATCCAAAATGGAAAAAATTAACTACTCGAATCTCGAGGATAATCCAATCGCAATCTCAAGCCGACCATCACGGGTACAAGACATTTCGCTTTCCTGAAATTATCATTTGATAATTTTTCATTAAACTAGCCGATCATACACCTAACCCCGTATGTTTTATTCGACTGAAACAATCTCTGAAGAACAGGTGATCCATGCTTTTTCGCTAAGGTCCCTAAGGATCATCTGTGTTTTCGCAGTCCTTGTAAACCTTTTCTATGTGTTCTACGGACTAGGTGTACAGGTCGAAGCAATTTCCATAATCTGTGCTATCTACACGATTGGCGGTATTAGTGCATACATCGCAAGCTACTTTAGTGAGTCCTTAGCCAAGGTACTGGTTATCACATCGACTGCTGTGAGCCTAATGGTGACTTTTCACACGTTCACTATTGGCTATTCCATATTGACCATCTTCTTTCCCATAGTACTGGCTCATCTTTTCATTTTCAATTTTGATGTAGATAAGAAACCCTTTTTTGTCTCCCTATCGCTCACCGCGATTACCTTAGTTCTGAGCTTAGTTTCTCCTCGCTTTCAATTCTTGAAGGTGATCTTGTCCGAGGAAATTGCCAGCCAAACCGATCAAGTACACGCAGCAGTTAGCCTGGCGGTGACCACTTTTTTACTGGTTGTGATTATTCAAAGCAGGACAAAACTCAATAGACTGCTCTTTTTGCAAAAGAAGGACTTAGAAAATGCAATCGCTGAACTACACGAAACCAGGGATCAACTTATTCAAACAGAAAAAATGGCTTCACTTGGATTGTTGACCGCAGGTATCAATCACGAAATCAACAATCCGCTCAATTTCATGGCAGGTGGTCTCGAAAACCTCAAGAAACTAGCAGAAGAGCGAAAAGATGAGGAAATAGGTGAGTATCTCTACGTCTTTGAGGAAGGGATCAGGCGGATAGAAGATATTGTCAGTGGCTTAAATCATTTCAATTATCGCTCCACTTCATTTGATGACCACTGTGATATCAAGAAGATCATCGAGAATTGCTTAAAGATATTGTCGCATGAATTGAAAGACAGAGTAGCCATTAATCAGTCATTCCAGGGAAATTTAACGGTTAAGGGGAATTCCGGTCAACTGCATCAAGTCTTCATGAACCTCCTTGCCAATGCAGCACAGGCGATAGATGGGGCCGGATTCATCAACATCAATGCCGCACGGCTGGAGGATCGCGTTTCCATTGAGATTCTCGATTCCGGCTGCGGGATTCCCGATGAGATCGTTCGCAACATATTTGACCCATTCTTTACGACCAAAGAACCCGGCATTGGTACTGGGCTTGGCCTGTCGGTTTCCTACAGTATTATCAAGAAACACGCAGGGGAAATAAATGTGCGCTCTGAAGAAGGTAAGGGCACTACCTTCGCGATTAGCCTTCCACTAGCTATTTCGTAAAATATCGATTACTCGAAGACATACTGGCTACCAACTGGAAATTCCATGAGTCTATCGAAAGAATGTACAACTTTGACGGCCTCACACTACTTTACGAATCTATTCACGACCTAATACAGGTTTTAATGACTGCCGATCCCTCTCCGAGGGATCGGTTTTTTTATGCGATAAGCAAAAACTCTCGTTTCAGTACATTGATAAGTTGCATTATCAATTGATAACTTATCTTGCAATCGGCAAACCAACTTGGGGGTAAATCCAAGAACTTAACCTAAACCTAACACTGACATGAGATCTATGCCTTTTTTCAAAAGGGGTTTCTTTGGAGACCTCCGATTGAAATATAAGCTTGGTGCTATTCCCATGCTCTTCCTAATAATCGGGCTTGTAAACTTCACCTTAATTACCAACTTCAAACGCGCACACACTTCCGATACTGAAATTGTCAATCTCGCCGGAAGACAGCGGATGCTATCGCAGCGAATTGCCTTCTTCGCAGAACGTATTGCCAAAGGCGATCACGAAATCACGAAGGAGTATAGGCAAATCATCGGACTATGTGATCAGTCCATGATGGTCTTAGAGCATGGAGGAATACCTCCGAATATGTCGGAAAAGGAAATACCCCCTTTAGACAAGGAACTGAATTCAGAATTTAGGGTGGCAATGAACACTTGGCGGAAGTACCATGAAAATGCAATCGCCCTGACAAATGATCCAACCAAGGTAGCATACCTCGAAGCGAATGCCTCGTCCATGTTGAAAAGTTTTGACGAGCTGGTACAAGCCATCGTTCGCACCAATTCAACTAAACACGCATCGCTTGACTTTCAATTACTTGCATTGCTACTTTTCAATATTCTACTCTTTATTGCGGTTATTTTCTACGTAAACCATGGGATGGCAAAGCCAATTCTCACGCTCACTTCCATTATCAACAAGATGACAAGGGGCGACTTATCCTTCCCCAAATTGAACTACTCAAAAGATGAAGTGGGACAAGCACTGGAAAGCTTAAAAGCACTTTCGGATAGTTTCCTGGGTATTGCCACGTTTGCCAACGAGATCAGTAATGGAAACCTACATGCGAAGTATCATCTTATGGGTGAAGCAGACGAAATTGGAAAATCGCTGGTACGAATGCAAAACAATCTTCAATTGCTTATTGAAGAAACCAACCGAGCTGTTGGAGGTGTCACCGATGAAGGACGTCTTGCGATACGACTCCAAAATGATCGTTTCCATGGGGCTTGGGCTGATCTGTGTCAAACAGTCAATAATCTATTTGAATCCATCCTGGTACCGGTAACCGAAATTGAAAGGGTACTGGAGGCCCTTTCTAAGGGAGATCTGACACAACGATGTAATGTGAATGCCAAAGGAGATATCAAAAAAATGGTGGATCAGCTAAACTTGGCATTAGAGAATCAGCAAACAATGCTCTACAACATTACACATGTCGCCACTACGCTGAATAGCTCAGCTAACGATATGCTTGTATCGGGTCAAGAAATGAACAACAGTGCCACAGAAATCACTTCGGCGGTTGCAGAGATGAGTAATGGAGCTAGGATACAAATGAATAAAGTGGACGAATCTTCTACTCTAATAGAAATGATTTTAAACCGTTCGATCGAAATGTCAGAAAAGTCTAATGACATCAACGACACTGCAAAAAGAGGGGTAGAAAATAGTAAAAAGGGTGTAGAAGTGGTTGCTAAGGTTTCCACTAGCATTCATGAAATACTTAAAATCAGCGAGAATGCAAATGATTCCATGAAGACCCTATCTGAGAATTCGAAGGAGATCAGTAGGGTACTAGGCGTCATCACAGATATAGCGTCACAAACAAACCTTCTAGCGCTAAATGCGGCAATAGAAGCTGCCCAGGCTGGTGAATCTGGTCGAGGGTTTGCGGTTGTGGCGGATGAAATTCGAAAACTGGCGGAGGACTCCAAAAAATCAGCGGAAGATATCGGAGTCCTAGTACAGAATATCACTTCTGACACCGAGAAAGCCGTAAAAGAAATAAAGGAAATGTCTTCAAAAGTAGACCTAGGCGTCAGCGCTTCGACCGAGGTATCTGGCATTTTTAATGAGATTTCTCTCTCTTCTACAGAGACGCTGGAAAAATCTGACGCGGTACTTCAATCCAGTACAATACAGTCTGAAAAAACTCGACAAGTAGTGAACATTACGGAATCCATCGTGGTGGTTGCGGAACAAACATCTGCAGGCGCTGAGGAAGCAGCAACATCATCCCAACAATTGTCGTCCGGAATGGACCTGTATATGCAAAAAGCGAATGAACTTCAGGAAATTGCAAACTCCCTGCAAAAAAGCTTATACGAATTTAAGCTCGAATGAAGCAAATTAGGCTCCCAATAGTGGTAAATGCTTCACTTTGTGGTAGGTCATTGCGAGTTCTAGGCACTTCCTAATCATGATTGGAATGGGCTCTGCAAGTGATAAGGAAATGGCCCTATTTCCTTCGAATGCTAGTTCCTCACCAAAAAGTATCTTGAAGGTGCTGACCAAATCGGTCGAGCAAATGAAAAACAAATAGTATCGGTCAGGAGTGTGTGCCTTCCAATCCATTCTGATGGTACTACCCGTCTTGGTGACATAGCTAGGCTCGCCCCATTTGGTTGTTTCCAATAGCTTCGTTAGCTCCAATTCATTCGCGGTGGCAATGATGAGTGCTCTAAGCTCGGAAAGTCGTTGAGAAGCCGTAGGTGGATACTGGGCTAGCTTCTCTTTGACAAGCGGACTTTCAATAAATTCCATTTCCCAAAAATAGTTGGTGTAGTGACAACCCTATGTCACAAAAAAAGCTCCTATGAAGGAGCTTTAAAATTTTTACAGAATCCGTTGGCGGACTAGCCAATCTCCACCAACTCTATATCAAATACAAGATCTTTTCCGGCCAATTCATGATTTGCGTCAATTGTGATCGCTTCTTCGGACACTGCCGTAACGAGCACCTGCGTCTGATGACCCAGGTCATTTGTTGCCATTAGTTTTTGGCCTACTTCCGGTTGCATATCTGCGGGAAGCTGATCTTTCGGGATCTGCTGTACCAACGCATCGTTCTTATCTCCATATGCTTCGTTGGATGGGATGGTGACGGTTTTTTGTTCGTTCACTGCCATTCCATTTACGGCCTCATCAAACCCCTTGATCATTTGTCCGCCTCCAACGGTGAATTCAAGTGGTGCCCGCCCTTGAGAAGAATCAAAGACCTCTCCTGTGGTCAGTTTACCCGTGTAATGAACTTTTACCTTGTCGTTTATTTTCGCCTTCATATGTTAATTATATCAAGGGCACAAAGGTATACAATTAAGGGAGGCCTACGAGTCTCCTCTGAGTAGAACCAAAAATTTACGTAGCCTTGTGTCAAGCTTATTAAAATCGATGATCCAAAGAAAAACATTCATTCTTCTCACAGGTCTATTCGCTCCAGTTTTTGAGGGTTCTTCCCAAGAAATCAGAACATACGCAGGTGTTGGAGTGCCCGACTGGTTTCATGTAGGAGTGTCATACGAAATTTCCGACAAAAACGAGTTTGGAGTACAAATAGGATCAGCTCTAATAAATGGAACAGGTAAAACAGTCACCCCAGGACTTGAGTTCCGACGGTATTTTGGAACTTCAAAAAAGTTCCAACAGGCAAAAACATGGTTCTTTGGAACACGGTTGATCTATCTAAACAGTAATCAACTAGGCGAAATCCGACGGCATGACGGATTCTCTACCCTCACCATTGGTCGGAACCATCACATTTCTAGAAAATCCGGCATTTCTATTGACTATGGGATCCTGTTACATGTCTTGGAAGTGGAAGAAACCAACTCGGCATCCAATCGGAGGGAGGACGCTCCATTCATATTTCCAAGCCTGAATATTCGATTCTTTAGACTTTTCTAATTCAACCTCTTGCCGAAGCCCTTCGTAAACGGTCATTGATTGCGCGCCCTAGTCCATGCTCAGGTACGCGTTCCGACAAAACTTCCTTTATATGTGGTCTATCCATAGACCTGAGCGCATGAAAAAGGTTCTTAGCTGCTTCGTTTACATCCCCTTTTTCAGAAAGCACAAAAAGATTCTCATCAGGAAGATCGTACGTTGTTGCAAATGAAATCACACCCGTAACTGCAGGGTCTCTTGACTTCAAATTTCCCTCGATATCCCCAAGTACAAGCTTTCTACCTGGCGAATAGTGCGACTTCAGCATCCCTGGCGCAGCGGGATTGGAACTGGTATTTAGTTCAAGTTTGACCTTTCCTACGACCTCCTCGAGAGATTCTAGCGATATGCCTCCCAAGCGATGCACGGTTGGGACCCCATTTTCAAATCCAACGATGGTGGATTCAACGCCTACGCTACAATTTCCCCCATCCAAAACATATTCGAGCTTATGTCCAAGCTGTGCCGATACGTGGTGTGCCTTGGTCGGCGAGACGTACCCGAAAGGATTTGCACTCGGAGCTGCTAGAGGAAAATCTACTGAATTAAGTAGTTGCAGCGTGACCGGGTGGCTTGGAATACGCACAGCCACTCTTGGATGTCCCGAGGTCAAGAGATCCGGAACGTGTTCTTTTTTTTCTAAAAGTAAGGTCAGTGGGCCGGGCCAAAAATGCTTAGCTAGCTGCTCTGCTTGTTGGGGAACGTCTTCTACAAGCTCTTTTACTTTTACAAACGAATCCGTATGGGCAATGAGTGGATCAAACTTTGGCCTATTCTTAACCTCAAAAATCTTTAGGATCGCATGCTCACTCAGTGCGTTTCCAGCCAAACCGTAAACCGTCTCAGTAGGAATACCAACCACCTCATCCTGCGCTAAAAGGGTCTTGGCTTTTTCAATATCTTTTCCAATCAGTGCCATCTATACAGGTGCAAGATTAGTTGATTGCCCTATTCTCTTGAAATCTGCGGCGCAAATAATTATCTTAGGACTAAATCAATTCTTTATGGATAAGAAGACAAAAAATATTCTCAAGATTATTTCCATCATTTTGGCTATCACCATGATACTAATGGAAACGGGAATCATCCCAAACTGGGTTACTCCACATTTTTGGGTGATGGTCATCGCCTACTTCATGTTTGTCGTCAGTAGTCGTTAGCGCTGTAGCAACAGTTTACCTGACAGGATTTCATCCTCGTAGAAGACGCTGTAAAAGTATACGCCATTGACAAGTGGTGTACCTGCAGCATTCTTACCATCCCAAATCACTTCGTTTGTGCCTGCAAATTGGGGTGCCCAAAGAATATTGTTGATCAGCTCACCCCCAGGACCGTAAACGTCTATCCTAACCGTACCCGTCTCAGGTATTGTGAAGCGAATTCTCGTTTGGCTTTCAAATGGATTTGGATACGTCGAAGCAATGGCAAAACGATCAACTCCAGCATCTTCGGGTACAATGCGTTCAAAATCTGCAACCGTGGTGGTGAAAACTCCATTTCCGTGAGTCGCAATAACAAGATTCCCATCGGAGGGCCGATAATCCATCATGGGAATCACAGCGCTGCCAATGAGATCTTCCGACGACTTAAGCCATACTGTTTCAAAACCTGCCGTACCATTCGTAGAAAACAGGCCTGTGCTCGTACCTACCATCAAGAGCGTTCCCGAGTTGGTGGGTATAATCTCTGCCCATCGAAGACTAGGTCCATTCCCAGAGCCATCTGAATTTTGTTCCAAGTTTCCACTAACGTCTCGAAAAGACGACCCACCATCAAGACTTTCAAATAGTGAAGGAACATTGTAATTGGAAAAAACAACGATGATATGATCTTTATCCTTGGGATTGATGGCAATACACGACACATAACCTCCTGTTGGAAAACTCGAAGTAGTCAGTTCCTGTATCTCAAAGTCCATTTGATCATCTGCATGATTCAACCTGAACAACTGACCTTCGGATGTTCCATAGTACAAAACCTCAGAATCTCGCGCGATATCCAATGCGCTCACAGAGCCTCCATTTATGGTATCGACTTCGGTTAATCGTTGCCATCCCAGATTGACTGGAATTTGCGACCCTCCCGGAATCTGAGATACGTTCTGGTTGAAATACAGATGTCTTCCACCTGCGACAAACATTCGATTTTCGTTGTTGGGATCCAGTACAAATGGATTTACAAACAAGTAGATTGATCCTGACTGTTCCACCAAGCGGCCTGGATCAACCCGACCAAAGGAAGCAATCCCGAAATCTCCATCCAACGTAAGTCGTAATGTCTGACCTCGCTGAAAAGAAGCAAACCACAAATCACCGGAAGTGGTGGCTGCAAATCCACCATCTCCACCGATTACGCCATCCCAGGTAGCAAAACCTCCACTAGATGTTATGTCGGTGCCATTGTCTTGCATTCCTCCAATGAGGGTAGGATCACCTTCGATCTTGGATTGTGCAATCGTAAAAAACTGACTGGTTACGTAGCCATTGTTCAACGGTGCCCAGGAGACCGAATCCGCCGTCCCATCCTCGCTTACGCGCAGACCGCCGTCATTGGCTGACAAGATTCTGTTAGGGTCGCTTGGGTAAAACAGTAAATCATGTTGATCGGGATGATGACCAGGATAAATACTCACCCCAGCCCCAGGACCGTATCCGCCGATCCACTTCGTATTTTCTTCGTCCTCAAAGCCATCTGTGGAACGATACAAATTAGTGCCGCCTGCGTAGACAATATCTGGATCTTCGGGATGTACTTTTATCACCATATTGTATGATCCCTGCGTATCAAAATTCCCTAACTCTCCCCCAAAATTTGGCGTCACTCGAAGATCAAAAGCATCTACCAAATTTGACTCATTGTAAACTTGGATAGTGTGTTTAAGCAGAAAGATCGGATTTGAATCCACTAGAAAATAGGTAATCTCAGGATGAGAATGGCTGTTTCCGATCACAATTCTACGATACGTAGACTCTTGCGTAAAGGGGGTGATATTGTCCCATGCTTCTCCATCTCTTGAAATGAAAATTCCCGCATTGGGCGATACAGATAGGTCGGCAGGGCCAGGCGTTGTAGTAGATAGTGTCGCATAAAAAATGCCCGTCACAGATTGTGATATGTCGGTATAGAATGAGGCCGATTGCTCATTTAAGCTGATGGAGTCAGGTAGATCAAAATTCTCTTCACCTAGCACGGAAGTCCATGAGTCACCCCCGTCTTTTGACCGTAGGATTCCCCCAAATGCAGCAACAAAAAGCTCATCTTCAACTAAATTTTCCTGATTGACAATAATTCGAAAGATGTACTGAAACTGACTATTGAAATTGTTGGGATCGGCTTCAGCAGTAGACTGCAGTAAAAACCAACTTTCTCCATTGTCGACCGATTTGTAAATGCCATCACCTCGGAAGGGCGCATCACCTCCTCTGGCAGAACCCCCGCCACTATAAATTTCCCCAGTACCGTAGTACCACGTGTCCTCACGATTTGGTCTGGTATCCTGCACCAAACAAGAGATGCTGTTTCGATGTGTAGGATTGGACTTCCTGGTCCAAGATTCTCCACCGTCGGTACTTTTCCACATTCCTCCTGAGACCCCACCTGCCAGAATCGTATTCTCATCTCTGACATCAAAAGCGACCGCTCTGGTCCTTCCTCCTACATTGGAAGGCCCAGCAGATTCAAAGTTCAAGTTCTCAGTCCTGAGTCCCCTGGTTTCCAATAAAAGCCGTTCCGTGAATCGTAGCTCAGCTTCGTGGATTCCTTGAGGTACCAATCCTGTAACAGGGTCTGCGGTCATCAATTGTTCGAATTCCAATCTGCCCATCAAATCTTCTCGACCCGCAATCTCTGAAGGAGGAGCAGTCACGTTAATGGTGTACTGAACAACGGGATTTCTTAAGAAACCGACTAGTACAAAAAGAACAGCGAACTTGAAATACCTCAAGATTTACTCGATGATCGTATTTACCCGATTTACTTTCCCTTCTGATAGTACTGCAGTCTGTACTCCCTCACCATCGTTTGTCTGCTCTCCGTTTTTTGCCTCAATGAAATATGAAATTGTCTTAAGCTCTTTGAACATCACTCTTCCCTTCTTGTCGGTTTTTAACAAGGCTATCGGGTTTTCACTTGCTAAATAGTCTTTCTCATTCTCGTACAAGGCAACTGTAGCTCCTTCCACAAAATTTCCCAACCCATCAATAACGGTAACACGAAGTTTAGTGGGTAAAAGCTGAGCCTCAACGTCCGTAGAAACTCCTGTTAGTAAAAGGATACTTAGTAATGCTATTGTTCTCATTATTGCTATTTTATGATTAACCTCAAATTAGTACTTGCCTTGCCAGCGTCTCAAAATCAATTGCCTCGGTATACTTCCTGTCGGCATAGGAGTTAGCTAAAAACTTGATCCGGGCAGGTTTGTTATTATTTTCAATGTATTCGATTTGTATGTTGCCAAATTTCTGATCAATTGGTTCAACGAAACCAGGTTTTGGTTTCAGATAGTGCATCTCCTTCCTTTCCACATCTTTTCCTTTTTCCTTCAAGGTTTGCTTGCTCATCACAAGCCGATAATCCAATTGCTTCACTTGATCTGCCAGATAATCGAACAAGTAATGGAAGGAGGACTTGTCATACTCCTCGTCATATGAAATAGCAAAACCATTGCTATTCTTTGATTGATGAAGAACTACCTGCGGAATTCTTCCTACGCCTTCCTTTGCACTTTCATAAGCGTGCTTTGCGTCGTGGATGATCGTCTCAAACCGATCTGAAAGCTTCCACTCGTTAAAGCCATTTTTAAAGGACTCACTCCTCTTTAAGAGATTGTCAACCACCATCGGGGTGCCTGATTCTTTCTCATTTTGGAACAGCCGGGCATATATTTGATCAAAAAAAGACATTAACGTATCAAAGTAACCGATCCATATTGCTCAATAGTTCCTAACACCGGATTTAAGGAACTCGAAAACTTCATGATGTAAGCATAGGTACCCGGAGGCAACAATTGTCCTCTGTAGATGCCGTCCCATCTGAAATCTTCGTTCTCAGATCTATAGACCAGTTCCCCCCATCGGGTGTATATCAATATCTCGAAGTTGTCTACAAAGTCGTTGGGGAATACGAAAAATTCATCGTTAAGTCCGTTCCCATTGGGGGAAAATGCATTCGGAGCTACCACCACCGGTCTACAGTCTTCAACCACCTGAACTTGATCAGTGACGCATGTAAACCCGTTGTAAAGGGTTACTACGTACGTTCCTGCCTCACTCGCTTGAAAAATCTGGTTTGTCGAAATAATGTCATTTTCCGGTGACAGTCGCCATTCATATGTGTTAAAAATACCAGGATCTAGCTCAGCAGTTGGATTCTCAGGATCCTCTCTACAATACGTAGCTCTTTCTGGCAAGATCAAATCTTCTGGACTGATCGGTACGGTTGTGACATCAGCCATATCTGTGACCACGCAAGTACCGGAAGGATTCGTGGCTGTGACGGTGTAGGTATCCGAAACAGCGACCGTAAGCACTGAATCTGTAACACCCAAAACATTTCCAGCACCGTCTTGCCACTGATAAGTTATCATTGGATCAAACGTGTTTGTTGTGGCAATCACAAAGACCTGCCCATTATTTTCACAGTCAGGTTCCAGGGTAATGTTGACCTCGAATTCCTCTTCTACTGTGACATCTGTGGTGGCGGTATTGGAACAGCCCGTGAACTGATCAATGACCGTCACACTGTAGGTGCCAGATGTTGTCACCGTGTTTTGCTGCGCAAGGGACCCATCACTCCAATCGAAAATGAAAGGTCCGTCACTATTTGTAACCAGGGCATTGAGTACAATTTCTCCCTCACACGGATCTCCCAGAACTTCAATCGTGACATTTGGATCTCCGTTGAACTGAACCGTTATTTCTGTGCTTTGCGGGCAAAAGGTAATCCCATCCCCGGCAGTAACCGTATATGTACCGGCCTGATCTACCGTTATGGTGTCATTGTTATTGGCATCCATTCCGACGATGCCAGGTCCGGACCAACTGTAGGTCACGGCTCCGCCTGTCGGATCGTTGATGAATATTTCACCGCTTGCACCACAAAATACTTGGGTCGCGTCAAAAGTAAAATCAGGTTGTGGGGCCAATAATGAAATATGTACGGTGTCTGTCTCAACACAACCCAACCCGCCGATTTCACTGACTTGTATAAAATAAGTTCCAGTGTCAAGATTCTGCAAAACGGGGTTGGTATGCGGCGACGATAGGTTCGTATTGAGTTGATTTGTACCATCTTGATAGTCAATTGAAACATTGAAGTTTGCAGGAGCTGTACCTGTAAAAGCAAGATTGATTTCACCGTCTCCAATACAAGCATCCGGACCACTTGCTTGGAGTCCCAAGGTGCCGGGATCCTCAATTTGAACTATTTCGGTTCTGATACAACCGGTGACCAAGTTTGTAACTTCCAAAAGATAATTGCCAGGAGGCAAATTCCCATCTCCTGGATTTGATGCACCAGCTGGAATAGAAACCGAAGTGGGTCCGTCAACATTAAATGGTCCGCTGTTTGCCGGGCCGGTCAATTCGTAGGCATAGCTTCCTGTGGTGTTGAACGTGACGTCAACAAATCCGTCATCATTACCACAGCCAGTCGTAGCATTTCCAACAAACGTGATATCAGGTGACGCTAAAACAGTAACCTGTAATGTATCTCTTCCAATGCATCCAAAGGAGTTCTCCACTCTCAGGATGTATTCAAACACTCCCGGAGTCGATGTAATGGCCTCAAGCGTCCTATTGCTTCCGCTCACGGTTCCGTCAATGGACCATTCATAAAACAAGACATTTTGCACCAGCGCATCCAATGTCTCAGGTGGATCGTCCTGACAGAATACTCTATCAGCTCCCAGGTCAACGGCTGGCCTGCCATCTCCGACTACCACTGTTGCGGTCTCAGATGGGCACCCTGTGGTGATGTTCGTTATGGTTACATTAATGATGCGTGGCTCACTGACGGTTATTTGCCGTGTGGTTTCACCCGTAGACCACTGGTAGGTAAAATCTGGATTGTCAATAGGCCAGGCTTCTAATACAATTGGCTGATCACACAAAGCAGTATCTGTCGGTACTGTGGGTTCTTCAGGAATCGTGTTAACCGTAATCGTGGTAGTAAGTACTGTGTCCTCGTCGCATTGCGGATCCAGGAATAGTCTGAGTCGCACGGTGTATGTCCCTGCTTCATCATATACGTGCGTGGTGTCCTGAGCCAACGCAGAGAATCCATCTCCAAATATCCATTCATAATTTTCAATCGAATTGTTTGGATCCCTACCCACCGCTGAAAAGGTGGTCTCCTGCCCCACACAACCTGGCTCAACGGTGATGCTTGGCTCCTGAACAGGTGTGCTTTCGACTTGCGAAAAGTTGGGTAATCCCAGTCGACTAATACGCCCTTGGAGATCAAAGCCTGTAGGATCGAAGCCTACTTCATCGTCATCACCGCCAGGAGAAGTGATCGTCCCTACTGTTCCCGAATTGTCAACCGCCATGTAGATCGTACCGTCCGGACCTTCCTGCAAGGCGCCATAAAAAGGTCCTTGTGTATAGCCGTCAAATTTGGTTGCTTCAATATCTGTAACCGGATTGTCGGAGTCTAAACTATCCAGGTCATACTGAATTAGTTTGGAGCTGCCAGAAGAAGTTGTCAAATACAGTCTTCTGCCATCCGCCGAAAACTCCAAGCCATACAAGTTCGTTTCGCCGGTATCAATCAGTCTCGGATTTGAGATGACACCCTGATCGAAATCCAATATTTCCACCTGACTGGTTCCCGGGATTAGGACAGCCACCTGACTGAATGTAGGTGAGATCTTCATGTACCCTGTTGCACTTAGTTCATTCATAAATGCATGTACTTCCCCGATGGGGGAAAAAATTGCGCCGCTCAATCCATTCTCACTGGTCGTAAAACTTCGAAAGGTGTTATTCCCAAATTCGTGCGCAACAATGACATCGTTTCCGGAAAAGCCTGATCCTGTCACGCGCTCGGTACTGTTTTCCATCAACTTTACATCTTTCACTATGACCTTTCCAAGGGACACATCTTCTTTCATGTCCACAATGGCATACTTCAGCGCATATTCGCCCGTACCATATACCTCCTCGGTTGTGAAGATGTAATACAGAGTAGCATCGTTGGCAAAGGGCATTACAAGTGAATTCTGGGCAGAAAGGAGATCACCACCAATACCTTCCCCGTTCAGCATCACATCGTGTTCACGATTCCAGACGGTCACCCCATTGGTGTAAAACAGCAGGTCCCCATTGACATCTGAGATCGTAGCACAGCCCTCATCCGCTTGTTGGTTATTGGCATCCAGAATGGCCAAGCCAGTGTTAAAATCGATCCCGGCCCGTTCTCCAAAATACCACTGATTATAGATTTGTTCGGTCACGCCATATTCCAGCACCTCGATATCACTAAAACTAGTACAACCCATGTTATTGGTCACTTCAACCCAATAGGTCCCGGTGGTATCTACCTCAATTGTCGGGGTAGTCGCTCCGGTACTCCAAACATACGTGAGACCGTCTCCTTCCGCTCCGGGATCCAATGGCAAAACCGCATCGATGCAAATGGTGGTATCGTTCCCTAGATCGGCCTCTAGATCACTCTCAAGAATCGAGATCGTAGCAGTTGTGTCTTTAGAGATACCAGCAACAGTGGCACTAAGTCTTACCTGATACGTTCCTGAAATTGAGAAAGTAAAATTCGGAATCCACTCAACAGACCTTTCCTCTGTGAAATTCCATTCTAGCGTATTGGGCACAGGGTCTACCATGGGAAAGAACTTCGTAACGTTAGACTCACAGCTGTCAATCCAGTGGAAGGTAAGCTGATCGAATTCAAAATCGTATGCCGAGGTAAATTCCGGAAATTGCGTTCCATTAAAATTCTCTTGAAAAACAACCGGTTCGTAAAGCACCGAGTCAGCCAAACTATCGGGTCGGTTGATTCTTCCAATAGTGAAAGGAGAATTCATGTCCGATTCCTGATAAAGGTGATAGATTCGATCATCGATTGCACGCTTTAGCCCGTAGCTGCGATAAATCGGATTTGCCAGTATCGGCTCAATTCGTCCGGTGGAAGTTGAATCAACAAAATCGAGCTGATAAATTTGACCTACCATCCCTGTGCCGCCAAACCTCGAGAGATACAGTTTCGTTCCGTCGGGCGACCATTCAACATCGTAAACTGATTCATTGGCACCGTCATCAAAACCTGTCCCGGTGATAACAGAATCAAGCGCCAGATTACCGGACGCTATATCAAAATTCATTAACCATAGATTTCGGTTGGCGGTCTTAGGTGCTGCAACTAACCAAGAGGAGTCTCTGTTAAAGGAAAAATGCGCCGCTTCAAATCCTGGGGTGCTTCCATCAACGAAGTCAAAGGCGGAGGTAGGTCCCACACCTCCGTTACTGATAGAAGTCACCCTAAACTCAAAAGAACTCCGGTCCTGGGTAATTAGCCAAAATAGTTCCCCTTCACCCTGCGCTATCAGGGCCATGCCCTCTGAGGGATTACCCAACCCCATACTTTGATTAAACGAGAGCGTATCCCCGTAAGGGAATTGCGCGGAGCCATTTCCTGGTTGATCAGCATCTACAATGGTATACTGTATCTCATTTACACCAGCGGAGCCTGAATTTGTGAAAAGGTAGTACTGTCCTGGATTACCAACTACAGGACACGTTACGATCGGCACGTTGATGGAAGCGTTTCCATTCAGGCCCGCGCCCCCCGGTAGAATGGTATGGGACACATCATACACATTTTCACCGTCGGAATAAAATAGCAGATTGCCCGTGAACTGATCTGTAATCGTAACAGATCCCGCGCTCCCGAAGGGAGTAAACTGGTCCGTCTGTACTAGCACTTCTCTGCCCTCCAAGTCAAAGACAAGGCTTTGAGAGGAATTACCAAAATACCATCGCGTGTCCGTTATCCCTTGCGCAAAGGCTCCCTGCATCAGCAAGAAGAAAAAGAAGGTCAGGAGATATCGTACTTTGACTAAGTAAGGGTTACTACTCATAAAAATGTCCTTCTCTTTGCATAACACACCTGTAAAAATAGGTTTAATCCATTTCAAAATACTAACGATGGTATGTTCGTTATCATACAAACCTTATTGAACAAAACTCATTCCGATTTGGATATATTGTATAATTTGCCTCAGGTTTTTCGTAATCAATTTTCAATGGTCAAAAAGCTTCCCGTATTGCTATTATTGATGGGTGTGTTTCTTTTTGAAAACACCTCACAAGCTCAAGACCCTCAGTTCTCCCAGTACTATGCTGCTCCATTGTACCTAAACCCTGGCCTCGTTGGTATCAATCAAAAAGGCAGTATGGGCATCAATTATCGGACACAGTGGCCAAACCTTGATGCTAATTTCGAAACGTTCTCCGGATACATCGATTACCATTTTGAAGATTACTACAGTAGCGCTGGGCTTTTATTTACGCGGGATAGCGAAGGTATTGCAGGACTTCAATCAACAATGATTGGTTTGCAATACGCCTACCAGATTCAACTCAATTATCAATGGACTTTTAGACCCGGAGTCCAAGCAGGTTACTTTATTCGCGATCTTAACTTTGACAAGCTGACTTTTGGAGATCAGTTCGATAATTCGGGACTGGTTAGACCTATAACTGCAGAAACATTTGATACCGGCTTGCGTGCCTCCTTCTTTGATCTATCCTTTGGCGGTGTCTTATACAATCCGGCCTTGTGGCTTGGTGGTGCAGTACACCACGTCACGCAGCCAAATCAGAGCATCGCCGGAGGAGATGCACCGCTTCCACGAAGAATTTCAATCCATGGGGGATATCGTTTCCCGCTAAGCCCAGGATCGCTACGTACCGATCTAGGTGAACGAAGCATTACGCCCACCTTTAGTTATCGAACACAAGGGCAATTTGATCAACTGGACCTGGGAGCATACGTAACCTTGGAGCCCATTCTTGTGGGCGTATGGTACCGGGGAATTCCAATCAAAAACTTGGATGGGGTCGTGAATAATGAAGCGGTGATCTTTATGATAGGGCTGCAAAACAACCGGACAACCTTTGGATATAGTTTTGATTACACCATTTCAGATTTAGGTATTGGTACTGGCGGTGCCCACGAAATAAGTATTTCGTATTCCTTTAGCTTAGGTGATCCGTACAAACCTTCCGCCGATGTGCGCCGCTTGAAATGTCCAATCCCGTTTATATTCTAGGCTACCCTCCTATATTTTTACAAGATGAGTGAACAAACCATCCTTTACCTACTCGTAGGCATAATCAGTCTCGATTTTGTACTAGAGCGCACGCTCAGCTATTTGAACCGCAAGAGTAGCAAAAGTCCCATCCCTGAAGAATTGACTGGGATCTACGATGAAGAAAAATACGCACAATCCCAGGCCTACCAATCAGAGGTATCCAAGTTCAGCAACTTTTCAGCTATTTTCAGTTTTGTCTTCCTCTTTCTGGCGGTCTCTCTTGGCTGGTTTGGCATGCTAGACCAATGGGTAAGGGGATTTTCACCCCTTAGCTTTGTAACACCTCTACTTTTCTTCGGAGTGTTATTTGTGATCTCCGATCTGATTGGAACCCCGTTTGCGCTCTATCGGAATTTTATCATTGAAGCAAAATATGGGTTCAATAAGATGACGGTCAAAACGTTTATCCTGGACAAGATTAAAAGCTACCTGCTTACGGTGATCATTGGCGGCATCCTCCTCGTCGTATTAATATTGCTTGTCAACACAGTAGGTAAGAGCTTCTGGATTTACTTCTGGGCTGTAATGGCTGGATTTACACTCTTCGCAAATCTGTTTTATACGTCACTCATTTTGCCACTCTTCAACAAACTCAAACCTATAGAGGACGGCGAATTAAGAACCTCAATCAAAAAGTACAGTGAAAAAGTCCAGTTCCCTTTGACCAACATTTTTGTCATGGACGGATCCAAGAGGTCAAGTAAAGGGAATGCCTTTTTTAGTGGTATTGGAAGGAAAAAGAAGGTTGTACTTTTTGACACCTTGATCGAGAAGCACTCGATTGAAGAACTGACTGCGATATTTGCACATGAGGTAGGGCACTTTAAGAAAAAGCACATCCTATTTGGGACGCTATTTAGCATTAGCCTGATGGGCTTCATGTTGTTCCTTTTTTCCAGAATGACCTTCAACGCTGAAGTCAGCTGGGCTCTAGGCGGGCAAGTATCTGCGCTTCACCTGAATTTATTGGCTTTTGGCATTCTGTATACACCAGTATCCACCTTGCTGGGTATTCTTGGTAACATCATCTCAAGAAAAAACGAATATGAAGCAGATGCTTATGCCAGAGAAACGTTTGCAGCTGAACCACTTATTACCAGTTTGAAAAAAATGACGTCAGATCATCTTTCAAACCTTACGCCACATCCGGCATTTGTTTTTGTACATTATTCTCACCCTCCCTTACGGGAAAGAGTCAGAGCACTAAGTCAATAAGATTGCATTATTGGTCGCTGGTTTCCAGAAAATCGATCTCTGATCTAAACGGAAAGCTCATCAAATACTCATGGGCTTCCTTAATAGTCATCTCCTCGTGAATGATCTTATACAAGGCGATGGTGATTGGACATTTTACCCGGTAGGACGCTGCCAACTCCTTAACAATTTCGATGCTCTTGACACCCTCTGCCACTTCTTCCATGGAATCCGTGATTTGCTTTAAAGTCTCTCCTTTGGCAAGTCGGTAGCCAACGGTAAAGTTTCTACTTAGTTTGGAAGTGCAGGTGGCAACCAGATCACCCACACCCGCGAGTCCAAGAAAGGCCTGCGTGTTACCTCCTAGCGCAGTACCAATGTAAATCATTTCCACCAGGCCCCGACTAATGAAGAGCGATTTGGCATTTTCACCAAGGTCCATACCGTATATAGATCCGGCACCAATCGCAATGATATTTTTTAAGATCCCGCAAAGCTCTATTCCTATCAAGTCTTGGCTACCGTAGATCATAAAACGTTCGTTCTTTAGCAAACGCTGGCCAATATGCACCACTTCATCAAAGTGACTAGCTACGACCGTTGCAGCCGGCTTTCTTTCATCAAGTTCGCGTGCCAGATTAGGGCCTGCCAGGCACCCCACCCTTAACACACTTGTTTCCCGACGAATTACTTCGGACATGGTTTTGACGTGCTCCCGCGTCAAGGGATTTTGCTCTGATATTTTCTCATTCTCCGGAACAAATAAATCAAACCCTTTGGTGCCGTGTATGAGCACATGAAAAGGTTTTAGGTACGGGGATAAGCCCACAATCATTTCGCGAAAATTGGCCGAGGGCACCATTGGGAAAATCACTTCGCAGCGCTCTCCAATCTCCCGAAGATCATTGGTGATTTCAATATTATCATACAATTTTTGGCCAGAACTAACACGCTCTTTGCTAATCCGCTTTGCTTTTTGCGGATCTCGCGCATAAAGAAGAACATTGGCTTGGTTTTCAGCAATAATATTCGCGATTGCCGTTCCGAAACTACCGGCACCTACAACTCCAATGAATTCGTCAGATGTATTTTTCGAGCCCATAGCCATTCATTCGATTGTGGTAATAATGGAGTGTATTTGTATCGTTGACAATGATTTTATCCTTCTTCCGAACCAGGGGACGTTGATCATGGTACAACCCTACGTTATTCAGTCCCTCTAAAATTGACTGCTCTGCCTTCTTTCGCATGTGATTAGCGAGCTGCACTTTCCCTTTTTCATTCAATTTAAACAAACGCTCCCTTAGTTTTTTGAAGTTAGCCTTGAACTCCCGGTAATCCAACACCAAATCTTCATCAGGCAAACGAAGTACATTGTACAAGTCCAGCTTTGGATGCTTTCGCTCCAACATCTTGAATGCGGTAAATGCCACCAGGTGACTCGCAAACACCCGATTGTACTTGTGATACTCTTCCACGATTCGTGTGGAGAGAACCCTCACATATTCATTCTCCCGCTGCCGATCATAGGTTATTTCTTTGTCGCGCAAGAAATAGTCTTTCGTATGTATGAGTGTGCCGTTTTTATCGTAACTATTTCCTTCATCATCCACATAGTTGCCCAGGATATCCATCCCTCTACCAATATTTACCGACACATCCGATCCCTTGGAAAAAAACTTGAACATGAAGGTGGCTATTTTGTAGGAAGTAGTGAATTCATCCGCCTCCACGTAATAACGCTCTCGTCCTGTGCGCTTTAGGTGCTCTCGGATCAGTGACGGTGCTTCTAGCGTAAAATGATAATTAATTACCACAGGGACAATGAAAACTTTCCGAACCTCTTCACCTTCTCCGGCTTGTTGGTAAAGCTCTCGCTGAGCTTCAATGGTTGTACCCAGCAAACCCAACTTTAGCTGAGATTCAATTTCCCCTGAGCGCGACCTTGTACCCCCTGGAAAAAACAAGCTATGAGCTCCACGCTCAATCGCCATCCGGGAATAGGCTTTGAGCGTTTCGAGGTAAATGGGATTCTTCTTGCGACGGTCTACTTTATAAGCACCTAAGCTATTCATGAAGTAGGCAAGGATTCGTATGTTGAAAAGGTTAAGCCCAGCTCCATAGATAAACGGAGGTAGTCCCAAAAACTGAATCACCCATCCAATCAGGATCGAATCCAGATTACTAAAATGTGTCGGAACCATGACGACTGTGCCAAGTTTTCCAAGTTTTCGAATGTGCTCCGTCTCTCCGACTACATGTAGTTTATCGTCCAAGTCTAACTGCCGACTAAACAAGGCCAGTAGTCCCTTGACTCTTGCTGCATTGAGAAGCCTGGCAAATCCGAACGTCACAAATCTCTGGGCAAATCGATAAGCAGATTTCTTGAAATTCCCCGCTATTTCGTTGGCGTAGCGCTCAATGATTTCCAGCAAGATTTCTTCCTCTTTCTGCCTTGCATCTTCTTCATTGTCTGGGTCAATGGACAATAGCCGGTGTTGAACACTCTTCCAATAGGCTCTTTCATTTGGAGGATCTACCTTCCAGGGATTTGCTTTGATTCTTAGCTTTTCCCGATGGATGGTCATCTCTATTTCCTCTCGCAGCGGCGCTCGCTTATTGCGAAGGATATCTTCGTATACCTTGTGCGCCACATCCTGAATGAATTTCTTGCGGTTTTTAGAAAGCTGGACAATTGGCCAGTCATTCTTATTGGGTACGATTTCCGAGTATCGAACTTTCTTTTTGGTCATTAACCTAGGTTGGAAACTGGCGGAAAGAT
>CAZQJU010000062.1:0-21946 GCA_964593185.1 uncultured Roseivirgaceae bacterium | reverse complement strand
ATTTCAGTTTCTCATGGACGCTTGAAAATGGGGCGGCACTTCCTGGGACCGCTACAGTGGCCGGACCGGATTTAAGCACCGTTCAGGGGGCCATCTATGAGGTAACCATTCAAAATGATGTGCGAAACTGTATTTCGGAAATCATTCAAATAGAAGTCGAGGATAACCTCTCCTTCCCTACCATGGCATTAACAGCGAGTACCCAGAACACACATTGTGATGGTGCGACTACGCTTACTGGATCGCTGGAGGCAACCGTTTCCGGAGGCACAGGACCGTTTACTTTTGCTTGGTTCATTGGGGATGTCGCTGGAGGTTCGAATATTCCGGGGGCTGATATTACTACAACTTCACCGGTCTCATCCGTAGTCAATCTTGATGGAGGATCCTACACCGTAGTCGCTACGGACGCTGCAAGTGGTTGTACTGTAACTAGAACCTATTTTGTGGATGAATCACTGGATATTCCGACTTTGGATGTCAGTACCATTCAAACAGCCGCATTTGCTGATTCATTGTGTGTCGGTAATAGCGGAACCATCACGATCAACGACATAGACATTTCCGGTTCTGATTTGACCTTGTACAACATTACAGTGACAGATGATGGAGGAAACGATGTTGGTGCCTCCCCTTACAATGCAACTGCATCATCATCAATCGTGATAAACAACTTGACTGCAGGTGATTACGCGATTGATGCTGTCAACATTACAACGAATTGTGCTATCGCTACGGGTATTGTAACCATTCAGGACATCGAAGAAGATCCACTTGTGACGCTTGTAAGCATTTCACCAGATCAGGCATGTGCTCCAGGAGTGACCAATGCTGGTGAGATTGTAATTCAAGTGGATGGAAACAGTAATCCCCCAAACACTCGGTATACGATCCTATGGCAGTCCCAAGGCGGAGGCGCTCTGCCTGTTGCAGTAACTGACAATGAAGCAACGCTCAGCGGGGTGCCATCAGGGTTCTACCAAGTAACCGTGACCAATGATAACACAGGTTGTGATGTAACAAGAGTTTATGAAGTTCCCAACGTATCCGAATTTCCTAACATCATCAACGTAGATGTTTCGAACAACACCAATTGTTCACCAGATAATGGAACCTTCGAGTTATTGCAAGTAACGTACAATGGTAATACCTACGAAGCAGGTGGAGTGAATGAAATAGATGGAGTCTTTGAATTGACCATATTCCTTTCTTCCGACGACTCGCAGCAAGGAGCTACTTCCAACGTCCCTTACACAATCAGTGGTTTGGCTCCAAATGATTATTACGCGGTCGTAAGTCACATTGCCAGCACGTGTGATTCAGAACCCTATGACTTTACAATAGTGGATGATCCTGCCTTCCCTGACATCCAACTTACCCTGGTACAGGCGGATTCTACGTGTGCTGATGGCTTTACTCCGAATGGTCAGGTTACGGGACTGATTGATGGTTTAGATCATACGGATGCCAACCTTGACTTTCAGTGGTACAACGGAGCAATTCCTGACACGACGCGATTGATTGATTCTGTGCAGTCTACGATTTCCGGGCTTGCTTCCGGGTTGTATACACTTACAGTCACGAACAATACGTCCAATTGCGTTTCGACCGCTTCAATTAACATCCCTAATGTTCCTGCGGAAGTGGAAATCACTGCTTTCGATGTAACCAGCTCCACAGACTGTTTCGGGAACGGCATTATTGACATCACGGGAATTACGCGAAATGGAGTGGAAGATAATCCAGCAGACTACATTTTTCAGTTCTACCGAGATGATCCTCCAAGTGCAGGAGGCGAACTCGTATTCACTGCTCCGTCGGATGGCGCGATCTTCAACACTGCATCGGGTGCCACAACCTACTTTGTGAGAGGCACACATGCCGATTTAGGATGCGAAACTCCTCTGGTACAAATTGAAGTGCCTGAGGATGTTGATCGCCCGGTGGTAGAGTTAGATAATTTTGATTTTCAGACAAACTGTGACCCTGATAATCCAAATGGCAGATTGTCTGTTCTCGCAGATCGTCAAACAGATGGGTATGATTTCCAATGGTTCATTGGCATGACAGCTATTGACAGTTTGACTTCCGATGATTACCAAGGGGGGCAGAACTTAAGTGGGGCAAGTACGAACAATGTCTCTGGGCTGGCAGCAGGTTTTTACACCGTGGTGGCAATGAACAATGCAACTGGCTGTACCACAGAAGAAACGTTCGAAATGACAAATCTTGCCCCTGATGATCTGGAGATTACAACAACCGTATCCAACAATACCAATTGTGAAGAACCAAATGGAGTTGTTTCCGCCAGTGTCATTATTGGACAAAACCTTGAAGATGAGGTTGGTGCGCGAGCATACAATTATTACTGGTTTATCGGAACAATTGGATTCTGGGGCGATACCCCTGATTCGCTTCAGGCCAGCTTTAGAGGACAGACAGTGACCGGATTGCCGCAAGGCAACTATGTGGTGCTTGCAGTGGATCAATCTGATGCATATTGCAATTCGATTGCCCGACAAGTAAACATCAATGACGATCCCATCATATCACAATATGAGCTTGAAACAAGAGATGTCACCGTTTGTTTTGATGACAAAGATGGCTTTGCCGAAGTGATCATGGACGATCTATCGCAAGTAGATATTACGTGGCGAAATGACATGAACGACTCCATTGGAGCTGGTTTCTTCATCGATTCGCTTGATGCCGGGCTTTACTCAGTGACAGTGACCAACCGAATCACACAGTGCCCAAATAGTCGTGTTTTTGAGATCTTCAATATAGCTGTACCTCCAAATGATCCTTTTGTTATCATCAATAACGGAAGAAACAACTGTTCCTTTGCCAATGGTAGTGCCATTGCCAACGTAGATGGAGTCACAAATAATTTCCTGTTCGAATGGTTCGTAGATCCACTTGATGAGGTACCTTATGCTACTGGCTTTCAGGTGAACAATCTGGATAGCATCACATACTATGTCAAAGCAACGGACATTACCACTGGGTGTTCTTCAAATCTGACACCTGTTACCATTGATTATGAGCAGGTAAATCCAGTTTTTGAAGTTGTAGTTGACAACTCTATTTGTCTGAGGACGGAAGATGGTTCCACCAATCAGTTTACAGGCTCTGCGATCATTCAGTTTGAGGAATTCAATCTTCCATCCGAGTATGAATGGACCTACTTAGGAGATGATACTTTCCAAACCGAAGAAGTGATTAGTAGAGATGCACGACTCATCGATGCATTCCCGGGTAATTACCGTGTGCGGTTCGTGGCAGAAAATGGGTGCGAATACTTTGCCAATTTCTCAGTAGATGTTACGTTAAATATTTACAATGGTGTTTCGGCAAACGATGATGGAAGAAATGACTTCTTCTTGATTGATTGCATCGACTACTTCCCACAAAACAATGTGAAGATTTTCAATCGTGCCGGCCAAAGGATCTATGAGGTAAATGGGTATGATAACCGCACTATTCGTTTTGAAGGTGTGAGCAATGTTGGAGGCGGTGGTCTCGTTTTACCTTCAGGAACTTACTTCTATTTGGTAGATTTAGGCACTGGGGAAGATCCCATACAAGGATTTTTGGAATTAGTTAGATAATTTTAGGCTGAATGAGAAAGACGATCTTTTCGATCTTATTGGTTGTTTTTGCATTTGCAGCGTGGTGTCAGCAAAGGCCGGTAATGTCTACCTACATGTTTAATGGTCTTGCTCTCAATCCGGCGTATGCAGGAAGCCTCAATATCTTCAGCGCAAGTTTTCTACATCGCAAGCAGTGGATCAATGTTGCAGGGGCTCCTACTTCAAATATATTCACAGCAAACACCTCTCTCTATGCGAATCAGTTAGGGGTCGGTCTTCAAGCGACCAGGGACATTATAGGCGTACATGAAGAGACGGCCATTTATTTTAGTGGTGCCTACAAAATCAGAACCAGCGCTGGTATCTTAGCAATGGGTCTTTCGGGAGGATTTGACAATAGAAGATCCGATTTCACTACGTTGAACTTGCTGCGACAGGATGACCAGCTACTGTCAGGTATCCCTTCCCGGTTTACTCCAAATTTCGGAGCTGGGCTTTATTTCGCTAATCCCGTAATGTATGCAGGAATTTCAGCACCCTACATCATCGAAAACAGACTCTTTAACATAGATACCGAAAATGCAGTCGAAGGCACCGTCTCCTCAGCGCGCGAGAGTAGGTACTACTATGGTACTGGTGGTGTAATCTTTAATATCAGCCAGAATGTAAAATTGAGTCCCTCCGTTCTGTTGCGATACCAGGAGCAAAGCCGACTGGGCTGGGATTTAAATGCTACCATTATATTCGATGGAGTTGCCTATGCCGGTGTATCCTACCGTAGTGGTGATGCATTGGTTTTCTTGACACAGCTGATCCTTAATGAAAATTTTCGCGTTGGTTATGCATACGATACCACGGTGAATGCTTTGGACGAGGCTTCAAGAGGGACCCATGAAATCATGCTCAATTATCGAATAGAGTTGAATCTAGGGAAAGATCCACAATGCCCTGTATACTTCTAATGAGAAGCTAGCCACTTAAGGGAATTCAGTTCAAACTCCCTCGATTGTTTACTTTTTGTCTCCTCCGCTCAGATCCGTCAGCAACGAATTGAGAATGGAAAGAAGCAAACTGAAAATCAGCGCCCACCAGAAGCTATCAACGATAAAGCCTGGAACAATCGAGCCCGCTATTAGGATCACAATGGCGTTGATTACCAAGAGAAACAGCCCTAGCGTTACCACGGTGATTGGGATCGTTAAAATGATCAAAAGTGGTTTTACAGTCACGTTAAGCAAGGATATGATCACCGCAACGATAAAGGCAGTAACGAACGCATCGAGACTTCCTCCTGTTAAAGCAATCCCCGGCAGAAGGTACGCAGCAATGATTACCGCTACAGAAGAAAGTAAGAGTCTTGTAAATAGATTCATAGCATTTATGATTTAAACCAACCGGCATACATAGTGTAGTTCCCTGCGATGCGACCTAACATCTCTTTATTGCCCTCGTCCATCTCTTTTAGTTTCTTCGCCGGAATACCGCCATATACAGAATTTTCGTCCACAACCGTGCCAGCCAGCACTACAGATCCAGCACCAATAATGGACCCAGACTTGATCACAGCGTGATCCAACACAATTGCGCCGATACCAATCAAAACATTATCCTCAATAGTACATCCGTGAATCACTGCATTATGGCCAATGGAAACATTGTTACCGATGCTGGTTCCCGCTTTCTCGTACGTACCATGAATGGTCACATTGTCTTGAATGTTGGTATTATTCCCTACTTTAATAAAGTTGACGTCCCCCCTTACCACAGCGCTAAACCACACAGTGCAATTATCGCCTAACGCTACATCACCCACCAATGAGCAAGTCGGAGCAAACCAGCAATCGCTACCGTACTTCGGAGTAAATCCTCTCACTTCTTGAAAATGTGCCATGCTTTTTTCAATAAAACTAGAGCAAAGCTTGCTAAAAAGTTCTGACAAAATGTCATTCTTGTTTCTATCTTTGCAGCATGCAAGGATTGATAGCAGACATTGATTTACTAGAAGCGGAGCAAAATCAAGAGGCATGTGACTTTAAGACCAGTCAAGACGATGGATCAAAAACAACGAAAAAACTCTACATAGAGAGTTACGGTTGTCAAATGAACTTTTCAGACAGTGAGATTGTCACGTCCATTCTCAAAAAAGAAGGATTTGGAACAACGTCCTCTGCTGAGCACGCTGACGTAATCCTGATCAATACCTGTTCGATCCGGGAAAAGGCCGAGCAAACTGTCCGAAATCGCCTTAACTACTTCAATGGTGTAAAAAAGAAAAATAAAGATGTGACTGTCGGGGTCCTTGGTTGTATGGCCGAGCGACTAAAGTCCAAACTCCTTGAAGAGGAAAAGATTGTAGACCTAGTCTTAGGGCCAGATGCTTACAGAGATCTTCCTAAATTGGTGAAGCAAGCGGAAGAAGGTGAAAAAGGCATCAACACATTCCTTTCAAAGGAGGAAACGTATGCAGATATTGCTCCAATCCGACTCAACTCGAATGGGGTAACGGCTTTTATCTCCATCATGAGAGGGTGTGACAACATGTGCTCTTTCTGCGTAGTGCCCTTTACACGCGGAAGGGAACGAAGTAGGGATCCGTTATCGATCGTAAACGAGGCTAAAGAATTGTTCAACCAAGGCTATAGGGAGGTAACCCTTCTTGGGCAAAACGTAGATTCATATAAATGGTCGGAGGTCGAAAATCAAAAAGCTAAACTGGATCGAAAAGAAGACGTGGATTTTGTTTCTTTCGCTGCACTACTTGAAATGGTTGCAAAAGTAGACCCAAAACTCCGCGTCCGGTTTTCCACCTCTCATCCAAAAGACATTACAGATGAGGTGCTTTACACCATGAAAAGGTATGACAACATCTGTAAGTACATTCATCTACCAGCCCAAAGTGGAAATTCTCGGGTGTTGGAATTGATGAACAGAACCTACGATCGAGATTGGTACATCAATAGGGTCGACGCAATTCGTGAAATTCTTGGAGCCGAATGCGGCATTAGTTCTGACATGATTGCAGGCTTTTGTACAGAAACCGAAGAGGAGCATCAAGATACGCTATCTCTCATGGACTACGTCGAGTATGACTTCTCCTACATGTTTTTTTATTCGGAGCGGCCTGGAACGCTAGCAGCAAGGAAGTACGAAGACGATATTCCATTGGAAACCAAAAAAAGACGACTGCAGGAAATCATCGACAGACAGAGAACAATCTCACTAAAACGCAATGAGCTTGATATTGGCAAGACTTTTGAAGTCCTGGTGGAAGGACCCAGTAAAAGATCCGAACACAAAATGCAGGGCAGAAATTCGGCCAACAAGGTTATCATTTTTGAAGGGAAGTATCCGAAAGGAGCTTTTGTGAATGTCAAAGTCGACAGCTGTACTCCTGCTACCTTATTTGGGGAAGTGGTATGAATTACAAAGTAGATTCCGAAATACAGGCGATCAAGCAACGCTTTGAAATCGTTGGGAATTCACCCAAACTGAATAATGCCATCCGCGTGGCGATACAGGTGGCTCCTACCGACATGAGCGTGCTAGTTACTGGCGAAAGTGGAGCAGGTAAAGAGTCGTTCTCCAAGATCATTCACAGTCTTTCACATCGAAAGCACGGACAATTCATCGCAATTAATTGTGGTGCCATTCCGGAAGGAACGATTGATTCTGAGCTCTTTGGTCACGAAAAAGGCTCTTTTACTGGTGCGACAGGCGAACGAAAGGGCTACTTTGAGGTAACAGATGGTGGAACTATTTTCCTGGATGAAATTGGTGAAATGCCGCAAAGTACCCAAGCACGGCTTTTGCGCGTCTTGGAAAATGGTGAGTTTATCAAGGTAGGATCTTCGAAAGTACAAAAGACGAACGTGCGTGTTATCGCTGCCACGAACGTAGATTTATTGAATGCAGTCAATAACGGAAAGTTCAGAGAAGATCTATTTTATCGACTCAGCACTGTGCCAATCTACGTCCCTGCACTGAGAGAGCGTGGAGATGATGTGGCCCTTCTCTTCCGGAAGTTTGCATATGACTTTTCCGAAAATTACAAAACAGATCCCGTTACCCTTACTCCAGATGCCGAAGACTACCTTAAGTCCCATCGGTTTCCCGGAAACATTAGGCAACTGAAAAACTTGGTGGAGCAGATCAGTGTGCTTAATGTGGAACGCCAGGTTTCCGCCACACAGCTTGCCCAGTACCTCCCTCGAACGGGGAACAACTTACCTGCACTGATCGGAGATCAAGGTTCAAGTGAAAACTTTAGCGAGCGTGACCTACTTTATAAAGTGCTCTTCGACATGAAAGCTGATATGGCTGAACTCAAAAAGTTGGTTTTCAGAATGTTGGATGGAGCAGAAAATGATACAGAAATCCTCGAAGATCATAAAGCTCTTTTTCAAAACATCGATTCCTCTCATGCTCAAATAGAGCAGTTCAACGCTCCAAAGGAAGAATCAAATGAACCACAACTCATCATTTCCCCTGAGGAAGAATACGATGAGCACGTAGAAGATATCACGCACACAACCGAAGCGGATGAGTCGTTGTCCATTGAAAAGAAAGAAAAGGAACTCATCATTCGTGCGCTGCGGAAAAACAACAATAAACGAAAGCATGCCGCGGAGGACTTGGGCATTTCGGAACGAACATTGTATAGGAAGATCAAACAGTATGAGCTTGAGAAGCTTTAATTATTTACTCGTTCTGATTGGAGCTTTTTTACTTGGCGGATGTGGAATCTATTCATTTACGGGAGCTTCCATTGGATCTGACATAAAGACGATATCCATTCAGACTTTTTACAACAATGCACCGCTTGGCCCTTCCAACATGAGTGTATTGTTTACGGAAAACATTAAGGACTATTATCAGCAAAACACCAGCCTAGAACTGGTGGATAATAATGGTGATCTACAGATCGATGGTTTTATCTCTAACTACACCATTACACCTGTCGCGGCGAATCAAGGTAGCCAAGATCAACAAGACTTTTCCGCACTGACCAGAATCACGATTACTGTTTCGGCCACCTATGTAAATCTTAAAGATCCGACCTTTGATTTTGATAAAAACTTTTCCTTTTTCAGGGACTTTGAGACTGAGATAGATCTTGCTTCCAATGAAGAGCTATTCGTAGAAGAGATTTTTGACCAAATTATCCTAGATATCTTCAATGCATCCGTAGCAAATTGGTGAAAATGCTTAATTTTAGCTTAAACACCCTTCACCTAAACCTGTGAATAAAAGCGAGTTAGTAACATTATTCCGAGAGCCTGAGCAACTTTCACCCAAGCAGTTGGAAGAAATTGAGTCTATTGTTGACGAAAATCCGTACTTCTTAAGTGCGCGCTTACTACTCGCAAAAGGAAGCAAAGAACTAAAACATCCCCAAACAAAGAAGCGAATAGCTTCTGCCGCAGTGTATTCCACTGATCGAACACTTTTAAAAAAGTATTTGAGCGGAAATCTGTTTTTCCTTAGCCCGCCGGAAATAAAGCCTGAACGTAAGAAGGTAGTGACAGCCAGCGAAGGCACTAAAACAAGAGCACCCGAAAAACAAGTAACCCCCGAAAAACAAGTAACCCCCGAAGCTAAGCGAGAAGATAAAAGGCCTAGTGCGTTAAAAGTAGAAGCTAAAAAAACTACCCCCGAAGTACCCAATGTTCCATCTGGAGATTTAGATGCAATACTTGAAGAACTTCAGCAGGATATGCAAAACCTGAAGTCCTCTCGCGCTCACTTTGTAGAGGTACAGCAAAGCATAGTGGATGAGGATGCTATTGCCACGGTAAAAGAAACAGTAGAAAAAGAAATAGAAGAGGAAACAAAAGGTACTTCCCTCGCAACTGCAGACGTTGATGATCCACCGATTGCTGATGATGTATCGGATGAACCCAAAATCGCTGAGGCACCGAAAGAAGAGGTGCCCCCCGCTGATGAAGAAGTTGCTAAGCCGACTAAAGAGCCTGCTTCTAAAGCACCGGTAGAAAAGACTGAACCTGTAGCCAAGAAAACCGCTGAACCAAAAGAAAAAGCTAAACCAAAAGAAGAAGTCGAGGACAAAAAAGAAAAAGAGGAGAAAAAAGAGGCTACCGAAAACGAGGTTAAGGAAGAAGCAAAGACTGAGACTAAGAAAACGGTAGCGAAAAAGTCAACTACCAAAAAGCCAGCAGCTAAAAAGAGCACAACCAGAAAGACCTCCACGAAGAAGGTCAGTGCAGAAGAGGAAGATGAAATCGTCAGTAAAAAACTTGCTGAAATAGCCCAGAAACAAGCCCCAAAACAGGAAGCGAAAGAAGAACCAGAAAAGAAGCCAAAGCCTGCCAAAACTACAGCAGCCAAGAAGGTAACGGAAAGCAAAACAGCCAAGGACTCGAACAAACCAGAAACTACGGATAAGAAGGTAACGAAACCAAGAAGCAAAACGAAGTCCACGACTACTGAAAAGACACCAGCTAAGCCTTCGAAAGAAGCAAAAAGAGAAGATACCGAAAGGGCTGAAGATCCATTCAGAGAATCGAGGTTCGACAAAGATGCTACCAGGAGTTACCTTCGAGCATTAGATCCGCCAGAGGATTATCCTGTCTTCGACGACGATGAAGACATAGCAAAGCTTACCGAAAAAATCAACAGTACCTCTTCCGCAAAACCTTCTTTTACCGATCAAGAAGCTACGGAAGAAGAATCCGTTAAAGAAAAACCTACCAAACCGAAATCGTCCAAAGTATCGGAAGATAAGAAGGAGGAATCGACTCCTGATAAGCCTGTTGCAAAAGAAGACAAGGCAGTTTCAGATAAGGCCCCGGAAGAAGACAAAAAGGAGGTAACAAAAGAAGAGCCCATTCCGCAAGATACCAAGCCTACTGCGCCGTCGAAGAGCGAAAGCGCCATGCCCAAAGGCTCCATCATGAAGAAAGCTAAATTGGTGAAAAGCAAAAGGTCCTCCAGAAGAAGCAGCACAGGATCCGCCAAGCTACCCAAAAGCGATAAAGGGAACGATGACGACGGAAAAAGCGATCGTGCGGACCAAAAGGCGATTATCGATAAGTTCATCAAGGAGTCCCCGTCTATAAAGTACACACGTGAGTCTGAACCATCTACGTCCGATTTAGCAGAGAATAGCGGGACCTGGGACAAAAATTTGGCCTCTGAATACCTCGCCGAGATCTATCTAAAGCAAGGCAATAAGAAAAGGGCCATCGAAATCTATGAGGCATTAAGCTTGAAATATCCAGAAAAAAAATCTTACTTTGCGGACTTAATTTCAAAGAGCAAGTAGATGTACGGAATAATTGTAACCTTAATTGTCATTGTAGCGGTATTGCTGATCTTGGTGGTTCTTGCACAGAATCCCAAAGGAGGAGGACTTTCAAGCCAATTTGGAGGCTCGGGTACGACACAATTGATGGGTGTGAAAAAGACCGGCGATTTGCTCGAAAAGCTTACATGGGGTTTTGCGGTAGCACTTTTGGTGCTTTCCATCGCGACCAACTTTGTGCAGCCCACACAGGGAGAAGACATTTTATCCAGCCCTAACCTTGAGAATGCACAAACTCCTTCCCTGCCCCCTGCCATTCAGCCAGCGGACGGTTCCAGCCTAGATGGTTTGACTTCTGAGCCCCAAGAATCAGACACTACCAACTAAGCAAGATGAGGGTCTATTTGGTAACGGCACTGCTCTTATGTAGTGTTTATACCGTTGCCATTTCGCAGGACTGTGTGCCATTCGGTGAATTTACGTCCCTGCAAACAAATACTGAGTATCGTGCTACTCCCGATACTGTCGGACCTATACGCCAAAAAGAGATCTCTGGGATTGTTCCTTCTATTAAATATCCAGGCCATTTTTGGGCGGTCAATGATAGTGGAAATGGTGCAGTCTTATATCTGTACGCCTTAAGCGATGCTTCTCTCAAGGCGTTATTCATTCTGAAAGGCATTCCAAATACCGACTGGGAAGACCTTAGTATCATGAGGAATAGGCAAGGTGAAGGAATTATTCACATTGCGGATTTTGGTGATAATAAGGCCCAACGCAAGGTCTATACCATCTACAAAATACCAGAGCCTGAGCTTCAAGAAGGCACTAAAATCAATAAACTTTTCATCGAGCCGGATCGCACCCGTTTTAGTTACCAAAATGGAGCAAGAGACGCAGAAGCGCTTGCAATTGATCCAATGGACAGCCTTTCCTACGTCTTTACAAAAAGAGAAGAAGAAATATTCTATTACACACTTCCAGCAGAAAGTACTGACTCCACCCTATTCCTGTCTCCTGGTGGAACTATACCCCTCAGCATGGTTGTGGCCGCAGATTTTTCTTCTGATGGGAAGAAGTTTATCTTAAAGACCTACACAAATATTTACCTCTGGACACGTACTTCGCCTACAGAACCCTTCTGTGAAATGCTTAGTCGAAAACCTAAGCTGCTCCCCTACCAGGTCGAACCACAAGGAGAATCCATCTGCTTCATTGGAACGGATTTTATAACGGTCAGTGAAGAGCGTTTTAAGATTAAGCCTAAGCTTTTTAGATATCGACTTCAGTCCAATTAGCTGACACTGATCCTTTTGACCAACATCCGTTTTGCAACGGGTAGCACTGTATGTTCAAGGGGAAATTTCAACTTTGTCTCTACCAGGTATGTAGCTGGATTTGGTAGTTCAGCAAACTGTCGTGTAAGCTCCAATTTCAGATTCTCGTACGTGCGGTTGATCTTTTTTACTTCATTCTTGACAAAGGTCGTAGCCATGCTTCTGAATTTCTCTTCGGCATGTTCAAAGAACGTAAGTTGGTAACGATAGACAGCAACATCGATTGAGGTATCCTGATTTATTAGCAAATATCCCTCATCTTCATAAATGGGTGAAACACCCACCGGCTCCATGATTATATTCTCTTCCACAAATTCAAAAAGCTCCTTACCCTCCTCCAGTGTTTCTTTCATCTTCGGAAGCGCAAACCTGAGAATCTCCTCTATTTGATCCATTACCTCATCATCATTGATGATTTTTTCATAGGTGAGTTGCAACTTATCAAAGTCGGCTCTAGATAGCGATTGCGGAAAGTTTTCATACATCATTTTCTTGCTTTCCCTCACCTTGACCAAGTTGCGATAATGAAAAACAAGGTCCGCCATGAAGGGATATAACTCGGATTGATTGAAACGCTTCTTTACATCCATCAAGTACGCCAGAAGAATGTACTTTTTGTACTCGTAATCAATCAAACCCTCAGTCAGCCAATCATGTCGCAGTGTATCCATCCTTATCTTCTTTAAATTTAGAATTTACGTTAGAAATGCCATCATGTCAAGGTGATAAACGATGATATTTAGAAAAAGGGACGAATATGAAATTTTGTCAGTTTAAACATGACATATTGGGTATCAAACCGTCTTGGCATGTAAAATGATAAGGGATGAATAGATTTTAACACACTAAACTTAAACGTTTAAATAACATGTCAGAAGTAAAATTCAAACCACTTGCCGACAGGGTTCTAGTGGAGCCTGCGGCTGCTGAAGAAAAGACAGCAAGCGGTATTATCATCCCAGATACTGCTAAGGAAAAGCCTCAACAAGGTAAAATTGTCGCTATCGGAACTGGTAAGAAAGACGAGCCAATCAATGTGAAAGTTGGAGATCAAGTGCTTTATGGTAAGTACTCCGGCACCGAGGTTACCATTGAAGGCAACGATTACCTAATCATGAAAGAAGCAGACATTTACGGTATTATATAAACAGAACATTAACTGAAAATCTAAAAAAATGGCAAAAGATATATTCTTCGATACCGACGCTAGAGATAGCATCAAGAAAGGTGTTGACGTTCTAGCGGACGCGGTAAAGGTGACGTTAGGACCAAAAGGTAGAAACGTAATCCTTGATAAAAAATTTGGAGCGCCTACAGTGACAAAAGATGGCGTTTCTGTTGCTAAGGAAATCGAGCTAAAAGAGCCTATCGAAAACATGGGTGCGCAATTGGTGAAGGAAGTAGCTTCCAAAACAGCAGATGATGCTGGTGACGGAACTACCACTGCAACCGTCCTAACGCAGGCCATCTTCGGACATGGAATTAAAAACGTAGCTGCTGGTGCAAACCCAATGGACCTAAAAAGAGGTGTGGACAAAGCTGTCGCAACCATTGTTGAGAACCTAAGATCTCAGTCCAAAGAAATCAAAACGAACGACGAGATCTCTCAAGTTGCTTCTGTTTCTGCCAATAACGATGCTGAAGTTGGTAACATGATCGCAGACGCGATGGAGAAAGTTGGTAAAGACGGTGTTATTACGGTTGAAGAAGCAAAAGGTACTGAGACTGAAGTAAAGACTGTTGAAGGTATGCAGTTCGATAGAGGATACCTTTCCCCTTACTTCGTGACCAACACTGATAACATGGAGGCTGAGTTGGAAAGCCCTTACATTTTGATCTACGACAAGAAGATCAGCAACATGAAAGAGCTTCTTCCAATTCTTGAAGCGACTGCACAAACTGGTAAGCCTTTGTTGATCATTGCTGAGGATGTAGAAGGCGAAGCGCTTGCAACCTTGGTAGTAAACAAGATCAGAGGTTCTCTAAAAATTGCCGCCGTAAAAGCTCCAGGCTTCGGTGACAGAAGAAAAGCTATGTTGGAAGACATCGCGATCCTTACAGGAGGCACCGTGATTTCTGAGGAGCGAGGTTACAAACTTGAAAATGCTACGATTGATTACTTAGGAACAGCTGAAAAAGTAAACATTGACAAAGACAACACTACTGTCGTCAATGGAGCTGGCAAGTCTGAAGACATCAAAGCACGTGTAAACCAAATCAAGCAGCAAATCGAAAATACCACCTCTGATTATGACAGAGAAAAACTGCAAGAGCGACTTGCGAAGCTTTCCGGTGGTGTTGCTATCCTTTACATCGGTGCTGCAACTGAGGTTGAAATGAAAGAAAAGAAAGACCGAGTAGATGATGCTTTGCATGCTACGAGAGCAGCTGTTCAGGAAGGTATTGTTGCTGGTGGTGGTGTTGCTTTGATCAGAGCTATGAATGCACTGGATAAACTTAAGCTAGACAATGAAGACCAAAATACTGGTGTTGCTATCATCAAAGCAGCCGTTCAGGCTCCTTTGAGAACCATTGTTGAAAATGCGGGTGGCGAAGCTTCTGTCGTTGTCAACGAAGTAGCCAATGGCAAAGGTGATTACGGATTCAATGCCGCTAATGCTTCTTACGTGAGCATGTTCAAAGAAGGGATTATTGATCCTACAAAAGTGACAAGATTGGCACTTGAAAACGCAGCTTCGATTGCTTCACTTCTACTGACTACTGAGTGTGTAGTTGCAGAAGAGCCGGAGAAAGAAGGAGCCGCTATGCCTCCAATGCCTCCGGGAGGTGGCATGGGCGGAATGATGTAAAATTCAGCTTTTAAGCATTTGGATATACGAAAAGCCTTGTCGTCTGACAGGGCTTTTTTTACGTCTAGGAAAACTAGAAGCTCTTTAGATTTAAACCAAAAGTCAGGAAACGATCTTCCTGCACCTGACTCTCGATGACAATACTTTCAAATGTGTCAATGAAATTAATCGTGAAGTTCATGAATTTCCAGACAGGAAGCTCTAGACTTACCTCAGCTCTCCAGCGATAGTTTTGACTGTTTTCCAGTGAGGGCTGTACATAGCTTTCGTGACTGAAGATCATTCGTTTATCAAACAACTCGTATCTACCGTTGATCCAAAGCGTTCCCCTGATGGTATTGATATTGCTTTTCCCGTTAAACTCCGATCGGTTAAATGTTGTCTGATCAAAGGAGGTCGCTTCATATTCACACGTCAATGAAAATTTGAGCATTTTACCCTTTTGCTGTACCACCTGAAAGGTGGCCCCTCCTCCAACCAGGTAACGTGCATCGATAGCTCGTCTAAAGTTGGTGCTCATGAAGGCCAAAGCCAACGGGTAAATTCTTCGATCCGGATTGAAATACAAGAAGTTTAGGCTTAGGAAGTCCTCGTCAGCTTTCTCTTTTCCAAATGCTTGGTAGACGTAAGAGTTGCTATTTTTAAAAACCCACTTTTTCCAGGGCCTCACACTCAAGTCCGTCCGACCTCTGAAAATAGAGGTTTGTACGTTTCCCCTTTGCCAAAAACCTGTCAACGAAAGGCTTGCCTTTAATTTCAAGGTATCGCTTTCATCGATTTGAGCATACAATGACAATGGACACAAAAGGATTGCAAGAAGTAGCTTCTTCATACGATCTTAAAAACAATTATTTGGTTTGGTTAATAGAAATCAGCATTCCTATTGGAAGCACAAAATTAGTTGGCTACCAAGCCATTGCTGAGATTTAAAACCACTACAATTACCCTACATCAGCACCCCTTGCAAGCATACCCTACAGGAAAAGCGCACAGTACTTTGCTTCTCTTCAACTGCCCCATCCATAGGGTTCAAACCGTCAATTCAATAAGATTGCCTTCTGGATCTTTCGTGACACTTTCGTAGTAGCCATCACCGGTAGTTCGAGGGTTTCCAACGATCTCAAAGCCGTCGACTCTTAGCTGCTCTGTCAACTGGTCTACTTTTTCCTTTGACCCTAGCGAAATGGCAAAATGTGCTAACCCCAGTCCACCAGCTGATGCGGTGGATATCTCCTTCTTTGTCATAATTTCCAGCCTCGCTCCATCCCTGAAGGAAAGAAAATACGAAGAAAATCCCTTCTTCTCATTCGTGTACAATTCGTTTGCCTGAGCTTCAAAGTAGGTTTCATAGAATGCGCGCATTTCCTCCAGGTCTTTGACCCAAACGGCTATATGCTCTATTTTCACGAGTCCTCCTTGGCTAGTTTTTGAAACACGCCATTGGTCCATCCGAAGCCGTCCTGATTTGGATACTCTCCACCTCCTCCTTCCAAACTCATGTCGATTACATTGTACTTTTCCGTCATCTTCCCGGTATTGTCAAAAACGTTGCGATTAAGCTCCAACCAGCGTCTTTTGATTTCTTCGGCGAGTCCGATCTTGTTGTAGTTTCGAAGCCCTTTGATTGTCATCCATTGGAGTGGCGCCCATCCGTTGGGAAAATCCCATTGCTCACCGGAATCGTTTAAAGTAGTGACAACGCCTCCTTTCATTAAAAACTTGTCTTTTACAACTTCACTGACCCTGTCAGCTTGAGCATCTGAAGCCAGACCGAAAAACAGCGGATACAATCCTGCTAAAGACGGCACCGGCGTATGTTCCTTCTTTTTGAAATCATAGTCCATGTAGAATCCTTCCTTTTCATTCCAGCAATACGCATTGATCAGCTCCATTCGTTTTTGTGCAAGGGCCAGGTATTCCTGTTTCTCATTGTCTTTTCCCATTTCCTCGAAGGACTCCGCAATGACCATTTCCAAGTTGTAAAGCAATGCGTTTAGGTCCACGGGGATAATGTCCGTTGTATGAATTGTGGAAAGATCGAATTCACCATCTTCCTCGATTTCAAACCAGCGGCTACTAAAGTCCCAACCCGATTCAGCTGCTGCCCTCAAATGGCGGTAGGACTCCTCCTTCGTTCGCGTAGGGTACTTTTCAATAGCTTCTTCCACAGTCTCGATGTCCTCGCGATAGCTTTCAGGTCTCGGGGTACTGCTATCGTCCCAATATCGATTCAAAACGTCCCCTTCAGCGAGCAGAACTACTCTTCTTAAATTGTTATTATCGACATTCAGATTTCCATGCCCGTCCATCCAGAAGTTGTATTCCTTCAGAAGATAGTCATGATACGCGCTCAGCGACGCACTATCCTTACCTTCATTGTTTAGCTGGACCATGAGGGAGTAAAACGGCGGTTGAGATCTTGTCCCATAGTAGGTTCGATTACCATTTGGGATAAAACCTACAGAGTCAATAAGAAAAGAAAAATTAGCCACAATGCTCTCAATTAGCTCGTCTCTTCCATCCACCTTCAAACCAAGCATTGTAAAGTAGCTATCCCAATAATAGACCTCCCGGAATCGACCTCCTGGAACGATGTACGCATTGGGCAAGGGTATCTTGGTCCCTGACTCATAGCGATCTGCTGGCCTTTCTAAGTAACTCCATAGATTTTCAATATGGGACGTGGCATTTGCTGCAACAGGCAATTCCTCGGATGCTTCGTAGCCCGGCACCTGGAAATTGCTGGTGAGAAATTGCATCATCACCTCTACAGATTCCTTGTTTTCCAACTCCTGAAAGGCGGAAATTATCTCATTAACATTCTGTTTTGGAATCACATCTACAAACGTTTTGCTATCAGGAAACAAATCATTTCTTGATTGCACTTCGTAAAACAAATCCCCGTAAAGCTCTTGGGGAGGCAAGATCTTGACCTCAGTGGAGACTTTTACTTCTTTTGTTGATTCACTGGGTGCACAAGCACTTAGCATCACCAAAATCAAGAGACCTAAGATTCGGATGGAAAACTTCACATGCATTCGATTTAATTTGTATTCAAATTAAAGCATTCCAATGATGACTGAAAAAGAAAAAATGATTGCCGGACAGATGTACAACGCACTGGATCCGGTGCTTGTCGCAGAGCGTAAAGAAGCTCGACTCCGCTTCCAGGCTATCAATAGCTTGAATGAAGATCAAAAGGAGAAGCGCGATGAACTGTTGTATGAATTGATGGGCTCTGCTGGTAAAAACTTATGGATCGAACCTCCGTTTTACTGCGACTATGGCTACAACATCCAGCTGGGAGACAATGTCTTTCTGAATTACAATTGCTGTATTCTGGATGTTTCCATTGTCAAGATTGGAGACAATGTCATGTTCGCTCCTGGGGTACAGGTACTCACGGCCACACATCCAATTGAAGCCAAGGCCCGAAACAGCGGTGAAGAATTTGCCAAACCCATCACCATCGGCAACGAAGTATGGATTGGAGGAAATGCGATCATTTGTCCCGGTGTAACCATCGGAGATCGAGCCGTAATTGGAGCAGGCGCTGTGGTCACCAGGGATATTCCCTCCGATGTTTTTGCTGCTGGCAATCCTGCCCGAGCACTTAAAGAAATAGAAAATGGATAAATTTCGGGTATGAAAAAACGATGGCTAGTACTTTTCTCACTTACGATTGCCTGTTCCGCACCCCCTAAGGAAGAGCAAGAAAATTGGATTCAACTTTTTAACGGAAAAGACCTTTCCAATTGGACACCAAAATTTGTGGGCTACGAGCCAGGTGTTAACTACAAAAACACGTTTAGAGTAGAAGATGGAATTCTTAAAGTCTCTTATAGTGAGTATGACTCCTTTAATTATGAGTTTGGTCACCTCTTTACTGACCAGTCTTTCGAGAATTATCGCCTAAGGTCAGAATATAGATTTGTAAGCGAGCCGATTAAAAACGCACCGGATTGGGCCTTCCGTAACAATGGTTTTATGCTGCATTCCCAATCTGCAAATTCCATGCTTGTTGATCAAAATTTCCCAGTGTCTCTGGAAGCGCAGCCTCTAGGAGGCAGAGCTGAAGGAGAACGACCTACAATGAACCTGTGTACCCCAGGTACCCACGTGGTGATGGGAGATTCATTGCACACCATTCATTGCTACAGTTCCTCTTCTAAAACCTACCGGGGAGACCAGTGGGTTCAAGTAGAAATGATTGTCTACGCTGATTCAATCATTCATCACCTTGTGGAAGGAGATACAGTGCTTACCTATTACAGCCCTACTGTTGGGGGGGACTATTTAGATGACGTAGATTCCTCGTTGTTTCAAGTTGGAACTCCTTTAAAGGAGGGGCATATCGCCATTCAAGCGGAAAGCCACGATACCGAATTCCGAAAGATCGAGTTACTTGAACTGAAGAAGTAGTTTCTTTCCCATTAAGCTCTATTGCTACCGCTAGCTCAAGTGCTACCGCTAGCTCAAGGACCAGGCCCTTCCCCCAGTGGCCTCCTGGAGATCCACGCATCCTTTTTGTTCGGCAGGAATTGGTTTGTAGGCAAGAATATTCTTACCTACCTGCTCATTGAGCTGGTAAGACCAGATGGATAAGCTTCGTAGGTCATTTAGAAACTTGTAGATCCTCAGATTTTCAGGTAAACCTGTCGGATCATCATTGTTGTTATCTAAATGATCGTCAATTTCGTCCGTCATGGATTCTTGCTCCGCATAGCTTCCGGACAAATGGGCTTTTAGCAATCCTTCGTAATCCGCATCATCAGCAGCTGAAAGTGATTCTAGCCCACTTTTGCTGAACATATCCTTCATAGCAAGTTCAAGTGATTTTCTGTGAGGGCCTTTTTCATCTACCAAGAGAACTTCTTTCTGGTACTTATCGACAAAGACGTGGAGATTTAGCTGAATTGCACCTGGCAGGTCTCCATTCTCAGGAAGTAGTGCATCCATGAGTTTTTTCACGAATAAGCCTTCTTGCTGGGTGTAAAATTCTGGGGACCAGGGCTCTTCGGCTGCCTGGCAACTTTGCAACAAACTAAGAATTGAGGGAGAAGCTACCATTGCTCCTACTGACAACCCTATGTTCTTGATCGCTTTCCTTCTTTCCATTAGATGTTTCTTTTGTTTAGTTGATCAACAGCATGATTTGCGGCTCTTGCCGTGAAAGCCATATAGGTCAATGAGGGATTTTGACACCCAGCCGACGTCATAAACGAACCGTCAGTCACGTAGACATTTGGCACTGCATGGACAGCATTATTCCCGTTGAGTACAGACGTCCTGGGATCGCGACCCATCCGTGCTGTTCCCATTTCATGAATACCTATTCCTGGGCCGTACTCATCATCGTCTGTTTCAATGTTCTTAAATCCGGCACTTTCTAACATTTCTACCGCTTGAGCCATCGTATCCTTACGCATTTCTCGCTCATTTTCCTTCCATTCCGCATCAAATGTCACGGTAGGTAAACCCCATTTATCCCTTTTCTCATAATCCAGATACATTCTATTCTCATGATACGGCAGCGTTTCACCAAACCCATGCAATCCCATACGCCAGCCACCCGGCTCAACGATCTTCTTGGTAAGTTCTTTACCAAAGCTTGCCTCCCGTACCATTTCTGTCCAATCTGTTCGGCTTGCACCACCCTGGTACCCATACCCTCTTAAAAAATTCTTTTGATCGGTATCGCCACCTAGATTCCTAAATCGTGGAATATAAATCCCATTTGGTCTTCTACCCGTATAGTATTTATCCTCGAAACCATCAATGGTACCGGATGCTCGAATTCCCAGGTGATGATCCATGATATTATGACCCAGCTCTCCCGAATCATTCCCCATGCCTTCTGGAAAACGATCGCTTCTAGACTGCATCAAAATGGAGGTTGAAGCGATAGCCGAAGCACACAAGAACACAACCTTGGCTTTGTACTCGTACGTTTCGTTCGTCTCTGCATCAATGACTCTTACCCCCGTTGCCCGCCTGCGATTGCTGTCGTACATTACTTCATGTACGATAGAGTTGGGCCGCAATGTCATATTTCCTGTCGCTTCCGCTAAGGGCAATGTTGAAGACTGGCTACTGAAATAGCCGCCAAAAGGGCACCCACGCATACATCGATTTCTGAATTTGCAATTTGATCTACCTGCACCCGGCTTAGACCCTTCTGTAATGTGCGCAGTCCTACCGATTGTCATCAGTCGATCTTTAAAGTTTGCGGCTATCCCTTTCTTCAAGTGATCTTCTACACAATTCAGTTCCATCGGTTTCAAGAATTTACCGTCTGGTAGCTGTGGTAATCCCAGGTTTTCACCACTCACCCCAATATGCTGTTCTACATAATCGTACCATGGCGCAATGTCTTGGTATCGTATAGGCCAATCCACTCCAACACCTTCCTTCGCATTGGCCTCAAAGTCGATATCACTCAATCGATAACTCTGGCGACCCCAGGTCAACGACCGGCCTCCAACATGATATCCCCGAATCCAATCAAATCTTTTATCCTCGTTGTACGGATGGTCTAGGTCATCCACGAAGAAGTGGCTCCAGGCTTTGTTCGTAGTATATCCCGTACGATCTTGCTTAAACTGTCTCGCCAAGTCCTTCTCAGTGGGATCTGCTCCGTTGGGGAAATCCCATGGATCCATATCTTTAGTGTGGTAGTCTTCGATGTGTCGAATCATTCGTCCACGTTCCAAAACCAATGTCTTAAGTCCTTTTTCGGTTAGTTCTTTTGCCGCCCAACCACCGGTAATCCCGGTTCCAACAACGATAGCATCGTACGATTCGGCTTGATTGATAATGTTAATAGAATTCATTTAACGAGTTTTCGATTGTAACGAAAAATTACAAATATGAGGCTTAATATTTATGATAATGATATTTTTTGACCGCAATCGATTGCAGTAAATAAATTATTTTAAATTAAGA
>CAZQJU010000061.1:19902-22199 GCA_964593185.1 uncultured Roseivirgaceae bacterium | reverse complement strand
ACCTGGGATGGATCGTCCTGGAGCAATGGCACCGGACCTGCCACTGATGGATCGGACGATGTTGTCATTGATGGCAATTACTTCTACGAGGCACACGGAGCACTTCATGTCCATAATCTCATCCTCAACTCAGGAGCTTCGCTGGAGGTTGACACGGAAGAGGCGCTCGTAGTAAACGGTCACTTGACCAATAATGGAACACTAGAAATTGGATCTGGTGGAACACTGATGGTATTTGAATCCGGCTCCTACACGGGAAATAATGCGACTATCCGACGTAATACACGCTTTGAAGACGGTCGGTACAGCTTCGTGGGTACACCGGTACAGCAAAGCGCTACCATTACAGGTAGTGACCTTGGCGAGTTCGTCTTTAAGTACAACGAAGCAATACCTTACGGAACGGACGACGGGCTTTCGCGATGGGAGGATGCAAGCACGGATCAACTGACTCCGGGAAAAGGTTATACACAGGCGGAGCAACTAGAAGTCAGTTTTACCGGAGTTCCCAATGTGGGGACCATTGCCTACAGTGGCTCCTATACGGAGGATACCAACGATGCAAACGAAGGTTGGAACCTAATCGCCAATCCCTACACCGCAGCAATTGATGTTGCAGATTTCCTGGCCGCAAATACGAACATAACGGGTGCAGTCTACCTGTGGGATGACAATGGTTCCAACGTACAACGAGGGTCCAATGCCGATTATATCGTGGCCAATGCCAGCATGGCCACCGCAACGGCAGCCGGCGGACAGAGTAGATACAACTTCCACCTGGGATCCTGTCAAGGCTTTTTCGTGAAACTCAGCGATGCCCTAGACACAGAGATCGTATTCAATGAGGCCATGCGAGTAGCAGACTCCAATGGCGATGAGCACTTCTTTAGAACAACCTCACTCCCTATCGCGAGGATTAATCTCACCAATTCGGAGGGGCTCTTCAAACAGACAGTCATAGGTTTTGCTACTGATGGAACTCGGGATAAGCTCAACCCAACATATGATGCCGGAGCCTTTAATCCAGCTGCTGAGAATGGTATTTACACACTCAAAGCAGGAAAGTCACTGGCCTTGAACGGGATGCCTTTCCACTGGGAGGTAATCCAGCTGCAAGTAAATACGAGTAGAGAAGGTATGTATACCATCGCACTCGAAACAGATGCATTTACAGGGGACCTCTACCTGGCAGACCTGGTCACAGGAGCAGTGATCGACCTAACCACGGACGCTTACACGTTTGCTGCCAGTGCCGGGATGCACATTGATCGATTTGAAGTTTGGTCCACACCACAGCAGGTGCTCGGACTTAAGGAGGGAAGCGTTTTTGTGTATGCGCACGAAATGGATCTATTTCTTAATAACGGAAATCGGGAAGAAACGCAGTATACCCTATACGACCTACAAGGGAGGCAGCTGCTAACCAAAGAAGTCAGAGGTAAGGCCAAACTGGATTTAAGTTACCTGGAGAAGGGTGTTTACCTCGTCTTCGACGGCCTGATCACACACAAAGTCCTCTTAAAGTAGTCTCAGCCATTCGTTAAACTAAAAAAAATTGAAATGAAAAATCGTAGAATTATCACCACAGTGCTTTTGTCTCTTACCGTCATTCTACCGGCGGTTGCACAGGCACCTCCACCAGCAACACCGATTGATGGCGGGCTATCTGCTCTACTTGCAGTCGGCGGACTCTATGGCCTTAAGAAATTAAGAGACCGGAAAAAATAGGCAGCCAGCCAATGGAGGTTCATTGGCTATGGCGATTGCGTGAGGCGGCTCCTGTAGCCGCCTTTTTTACTGTCTATTGAGTGGGAGCTCCCACTGGTAATCCGACCAGCTAAAAATCAACATAGCACCCGTGGAGGTCGCTACTGCCTCTATGGTAAACTGCTCTGTGGCTGCGGCAGAGTTCATGGACACGAAGGTTTTAGCAATGTCCTGACTGTAATCAGGCTCTGTGTACCCCCACATTCGAAGATCTGTATTGAGTCGTAATTCCATTTGGCCTTTCTGTGGAATGGCATAGATCACGTATTTCCCTGCATCCATCTCCTTAGATCCAAACGTAAAATCCTGACTTACCTCCAGGAATGTAGGTTCGTTGGCACCTAGTCTCCAATACACGCCATTGGGTTGAAGCGCCCCTTCAGAACTATCCCCAAAGATCAACCGACCCCTTACTGAAGGTCGTGCATATGCAACTGAAACAAGCATGCCATCCGCATCCACCATGGTCTCACCCGACGGGCTCAGCGTTCGATTTCTGTTGTTTAAATAAAGAAAGGCGACAATGAACA
>CAZQJU010000061.1:0-19802 GCA_964593185.1 uncultured Roseivirgaceae bacterium | reverse complement strand
CAACAGGCAACAATAAAACCCGTGAGTTCATCACAGGCTAGCAATGCCTTGTCCAATTGCGTCTCATAAGGAACATTCCATTTTGTGTAATGCGCAGAAATGGCATGTGCGATTTTTTCTTCCCCTTTTTCTCTTAATAGCGTAACGATGCGATTAGGATGCTCTTCGGGATACTGTTCATAGTCTGCATCATGAAGCATTCCAGTCACAGCCCATTCCACCGGATCTTCTCCGAGTTTGTTGGCGTACGCTTCCATGACAAGTTCTACCGTTCTTGCATGACGAAGTAGACTATCACCTTCGGTCATGGATGCTAGTATCGTTTTGGCTTCTTCCTTATTCATCCAAGAAATCTACAACTATTTTCAGATGATCCTGTCAGGCAGAATAGCTTTTAGTCCTTCAGCATTATGCTAGTGCGTAAAATATGGAGGTTACCTCACCTTGAAAAAACCCACTTGTGGTGGATAAACAATACAGCTAGTTGGCACCTCTTACCTTGTAGAAATGGTCCAGCGTAATCGCATGCGGGAGGGTGATCAACGAAATCAACATGAAAAATATGAAGATCAAGGTATTCATGTTGGAAGGGTCCACGACAAAAACAATGAGAGCAATTCCGAAAATAGCGATAAGTGCAAACAGGGAAAGGTCTAGAACGAACTTTCGTATTGTATAATCTTTCTTCCTGGCGGCAAGCCATTCAAATTGGTGTCGAAAGGCATTCAATGAATGAAAGCAAATGAAATAAATGGTGAAAGCCAGTACGAAGTCCAAAAACAGGTGTAAGGTTAGATTCACCAACATAAAAATGAGCAATCCCAGCGTGTCCGTATTACTGACAAGCTTGCGTTGGAACAAGAAAATCAAATGTCCCAGCATGGTAGCATAGATCACTCCAACAGCACCTAACACAACCTGATTTTTAATCGCTACCAACGAAAACCCAGTTACGATCTCAATGTAGGGATTGACTTCATCAATGGAGAAAAGCAGAGGACCAATTAAAATCGCAGCTCCCCAAATCATGGAAGTAAGTAATGTCCCTGCGCCGGATAGCACTTTTCTGTCCTCAAGTAGTTCTTGGCCAAAATGGTAGGCAGATAGCAAAATAAAAATGAAAAGTGCCTTAGCAGGATCGATAAACCACCAAAGCACATAGCCCCCGGAAATCAATAAATACTTGCCAATGTACTTTGCAAGGTTTCGATCTTTGGAGGTAGATTGGTGAATTTTATGGTCGACAGCTCCATGAGGAACCCCAAATAGGAGTATCAAAATCAGCGCTAGAACTGCTGAATAGGTACTCGACACCGCATCAAAGACATAAAGTAATGCACCTAAGAGCAGCGCGATCAAGAATTGTATTGTTCTAGGCATCTTAAATTGAAGGAGGTGATACACCTCCTTCAAAATATGGTTTTATGCAGTAGCGGCGTTCGAAGTCTTACTTACAGCCAAACTGTAGATGACCAAGCCAAACCCGATTTTGTTGATTGCGTCACCAATGTTGTAAATGATGTCCATGGACTCAATGGATAATACACCACTTAAAAGCCCGTCTGTTTCGATTGCCATGTATCCGATTGGATAAATCGCCCATCCCACAAGAATGAACCAAGCCAGGGTATTGAAGGCTTTTTGTAAAATTGGATCGTTGGAATTCTTTGATAGTTGTTTAGCAGAACCAAACCAAACTTCGTAGAAAATTCCTAAGTACCCCAACGTAGAGATTGCACCCCAAAGTGCACTGCTGTCACGGAAAACCGTTTCACCCAAGTACCCTGTAACGAGCATCCAAACTGAATAAAAGATCATTTTCCACAGCAAACCGATCTTTGCTCCGAACGCCTTCAGGATAAGATAAAACTCCACACACATGAGTGGCACAGTTAAAATCCAGTCGATATAACGAAACTCTGTGGGAGATGTCCCGTTCTCTATCCAGAAGTCACGCATGTAGAAATAATGGACTGCCGCTATAAAAGTGATCAGTCCAGAGACAAGCAGTGAGGTTCTCCATTTTCCTTCGACATTCTTCATCTCTAAGAAGAAGAATACGGTGGCCGCAAGCATGGCCATACTGCCGATGAAAAATGTGAAACCCACATAGTCACCGGATTGAAGGGTTGCGATTAATGTTGTTTTCATTTATTTGGAAATTTTTGTTTACATCATTAGCAACCCTTTATTTTTTCTTTTGTTTAATGTTTGATTGAAAAATGTTAAACAAATTAAATTCCACTAGAAATAGTAAGCGTAAAATAATTACCTGGTTTTCCTGCAAAACCAATGAAAAAACATCAAAAATGGCTGATTTTTTGTAAAAGCTCTAATGCTCCTACTTAGCTGCAGGCATTCAATTGGATAAACAAAAAATTAAACAAGACCAGTCACTACCTCACGAATTTTGATGGTTTTTCCCAAAAATCAAGTGCCCAAATCACATTTCGATTTTCAATATTGAACTAATCATTCCAAATGGTGGTTGCTCTTTTGCAACCAATAAAAAATTATGGGACAAAAAGTATTAGTAACAGGATCAAACGGAGGATTCGGTAAGTTAATTATTGAATTGCTCCTCAAAGAAGGACACGAAGTAGCAGCTTCCATGAGGGGAGTTGCCGGCAAGAACAAAGAAGCAGCCGAAGAAATCAAGTCGTTGGGTGCACACTTGGTAGAAATTGACGTAACCTCTGATGATAGCGTGAACGCCGGAGTTGCAGACGCTATAGCTAAGCTCGGAGGATTGGACGTAGTTGTAAACAATGCAGGCGTGGGCGTGATCGGAATGCAGGAGCAATTCACAGTTGCAGATTGGCAGAAGGTTTTTGACGTAAACGTTTTTGGCGTTCAGCGTGTGAATAGAGCTGCGATCCCTCACCTACGAAGTCAGGGTTCTGGATTGATCATTTACATTTCAAGCCTTCTGGGTAGAATGTCACTTCCGTTCTACGGACCTTACAATGCAACGAAATGGGCATTAGAGGCGATGGCTGAAAACTACCGTGTAGAACTCTCTGGTTTTGGAATTGAAAATGCAATCGTAGAGCCGGGCGGGTTTGAAACCTCGTTTTTTGGCAACCTTATCCAACCAAGTGATGCAAGTCAAAATAATGCGTATGCTGATCTTTCCAACATCCAGCAGCAAATGGGTCAAGCATTCGGCGAAGCACTTGCTGGCAATGATGAACAGGATCCTCAAAAAGTTGCGGATGCAGTACTAGACGTAATCAGTAAGCCTGTTGGCGAGAAACCGTTTAGGACTACCGTTGATCACATGGGAATGGGTGCTGCGATTGAGCCATACAATGGGCAACTTGAACAGGTCACTCAAGCGATTTATGGGAATTTTCAGCTTGATGGGTTACTCTCTGTCACTAAGTAGATTTCTTTCGACCAGAATATGTCAAAAGAGTCAGGTTAGTAACCTGGCTCTTTTTGTTTTTGCATTTCGCTCCGCCTCATAGGCATGCTATCGATCAGCTGGAAAAGTTCACGAGTAGATATGATATCGTCTTTTCTCAATTTCACCCCACCATCTTTGCCAATCAGTGTTACCGAGAACGTATGCCTTTTAATCTTGTATTCTGAATAAATGGACTCGGCTTCTTCATTTGTTAAGGAATCATTGTTTGTATCTAGCCAATGATCATCGTACAATCGGTATATCACCAAGTCTCTTTCTTTCATTCCTTTCTTGCCTTTTTCCAACAATTGGTTTTGGCGCTTATATCCCACATTTGTGGGTGAAGATGCCGAAACAACCAGAACTCTGTTTTGCCATAAATGCGCGCTCACGGGATTTCCCATACCACTCAAGTTTATCAATGTCAGCGTTATCAAATACCACATCACTAGATAACTACGTTCGGGTCACATTTGATTGAAAATGTTACGTCAAGCTGAAAAAAGAATCCTATTTGTCACCAAAAAAACGGAACAGCAACGCAACTAAGCCAAATGCGATGAAGATAAAATAGAACATATTTCCCAGTAAAAAGGCCAAGAGGACTCTGAGGAAAAACCCGAACCTGCGTTGCCTATACAAATCGGAAAACATGTAAAAGTAGTACGCCACACCCACGAAAAAGGCGATGGCAAATGCGAGTTCAAAGCCAATGAGGTAGCCAAATGGCAGAAAAACGATTATCAAGATGTTCGAAACAGAGACCAAAAAGGATTGGATGACCATGTGCTCTGCATAGTTGAATGGTTCGTATTTCTTCAATAGTAAGAAGGAGCAGGTCGCATAGGCTGGAATCGATAGCCATAAAATCAAATTGTACCAGTCTGTAAACAACGTATTCATGAAACGTTCCATCTCACTGGTTTCTGCCGCTGTATCCCCTGTGACATTGTAAAACAATTGAAAGGAGTCTGTAAAGCTCAAAAGGATAAGACTAAACGCTGTCGAGATGATTAACAATCTAAAGGCATTGACAATCTTATATCTTCCCTCTGTCAGGTAAAATCGAATCAAGCTACCCGGTCTTTTAAACAACATCTTGACAGTATATACCAATCCTCGCTCTACATTGAATGCGTCGAGAAAGTCAGTCATTGATTGCTGTACCGTAATCCTTTTGACGGTTCTTTTTTCAGTGATCTCTATGGGATAGTTCTTCATAGTTCAGCATCATAAAATCAATTCAGTCGAAAATTTAATCAGTTCAGTCAGGATTTCAGCAGTTGAGGCATCAAATCGAAGGAAGATCTGTAAAAACCTCGGTTTGGCCTTACATCAATAAACAAAACAGAAAATCATGAAATCATTCAAATCAAGTTTCAAAATCAACGCGGCTGCGAAGATCACCTTGCTCTTCATGGCGCTCGGGATTTTGACAATCTTCACGAGCTGTAGTGACGATGAAGATCCAATCATTGAGGACCCTCAGGACATCGTTGAGGTGGCAGTAGCAAACGGCTACAGTAGATTAGCTGATGCACTGACGCAAGCCAACCTTGTTTCCACCTTACAAGGAGCGGGTCCTTTCACGGTATTTGCCCCAACAAATGCAGCATTCGAATCAGCTGGCGTAACCTCTGAAAATAACTTTGGTGATCTATCAGATGCAGCTCTTTCTGCGATACTTAGGTACCATGTAGTTCCTGGTAACGTGACTTCCAGCGACTTATCCACCGGTGATGTAGCCTCTGTAGAAGGATCAACCCTCTCCATTGACGCAGAGAACCTGACCGTAAATGGCGTTTCCATCGTCAATCCTTTTGATGTATCTGCTAGCAATGGGACCATCCATACGATCGGCTCGGTACTATCCTTACCAGCCGTGGTACAGGAACCCACACAAAACATTGTGGAACTTGCTCAATCTCAGACCAATCTTAGCATTTTGGTCACCGCACTAACCAAGTTTCCGGATTTGGTCAACGCGTTGTCTGATGCAAATGGAACCTACACGGTATTTGCCCCTACAGATGATGCTTTTGTCGCACTTTTAGGTGTGATCGGACAAACTGAGCTGGATGATATACCTGAATCAGTTCTAAGAAGAGTACTAGAGTACCATGTGGTTGCAGGTGCTGCCGAGTTCTCCAGCGATTTAACGGATGGCCAGGAAGTAGATCCTATCCTAGCTGATGAAGGTGATGTAATTTCCATCGGTGTTGGAATGTCCGTCACGATTGACAATGCCACCGTGGTAACTGCTGACGCAGCAGCCACAAATGGAGTTGTTCATATCATCGACGGAGTACTTGTTCCTGACTTCGAAGCAAGTATTGTCAATACGGTTGTGGAACCAGCTTACTTCAACACTGACTTCTCAGTATTGACAGCTGCAGTCGTAAAAGCGGGATTGTTTGAAACGCTCATCGATGGTATGGCTGAATTCACTGTGTTCGCTCCTACGGATGACGCTTTTGCTGCGATTGGACTTACTTCTTTAGATGATCTGTCAAGAGAAGCGTTGATACCTATTTTACAGTACCATGTATTAAACTCAGAAGTAAAGGCTGCAGATCTTCCTGCTACAGGTAGCGCAGTAACTACGCTAAATGGTGACTTTTATTTAAGTATCAATTCAGAAGGAGTTTTTATTAATGGTCTGACTGAGGTAACTACAACTGATGTCGATCAGGATAACGGTGTAGTACACGTAATTGACAGAACACTTCAGCCCGCTTCAAGTGACGTAGTGGATATCGCTATTGCCGCTTCTCAAGCAACAGAAGGTGCTGAATTCACACAACTAGTGGCGGCTTTGACAGCTGTTTCAGAAGGAACACAGACTGATTTGGTGTCTGCATTAAAAGGAGATGGACCTTTCACGGTATTCGCTCCAACTGACGCAGCATTCCAAACTTTATACAATGCGGTAGGCGACCAGGATATGGATGGTGACAGTGATATAAGTGACCTGGTTGCTGCCGCTGGTTTGGAAACCATCGCCACTGTATTGCAGTATCACGTGCTTGGCAGCAGAGTATTCTCTACCGACATTCCAAATGCCTTGGATGGGAATGCTAGTGTCACGTTGCAACCGCTTGCCGGAGGTAGCTGGATGCTAAACTCAAGTCTTACCATCACCGATACAGATGCGGCATTGAGCATTGGTACGGCAGATGCCGGGATCATTGGTACGGACATTCTAGGTACAAATGGCGTGATCCATACCATCAACCAAGTGATTTTACCTTAAGATAATTTTTTAACAAAATGCCCAACATCGAGTTATCGATGTTGGGCTTACTCAGTTTGAAGCATGTTTGGGATTAAGTGGCGGTACGTATATATCTTGCTTTTAGGGACCTATTCGTTCCTTAACATTAAATTCACCCAGGGAGATACAGTTTTGGATCTTCCGATTACTGACCCGGCACTCTACGGGATCATCTTATTGATCATTGTCGGCGTATGGGAAGGGAATCACCTGATCGATCGCATCAACTCCTCTTACCCTTACAAAAGAATTTCCTTTAAGCTCTTCAGACACTTTGTTGCCAGCCTGCTACTGGTTGGCATTATCACCCCTTTATACAACGTCAGTATCAACTTGTTGCTGGCCTCCCCCTCCTTATTCGAAGGTTTTAATCAATTGCTGGGCTTTGGTTTCCGAATCAACTTGTTTTTACAGTGTATTAACGCCATCATGGTGTATAACCAAGAACTGAGCACGGCGAAACTGGAATCCGAAACACTCAAAAAAGAGACCTCAGAGGCACAGTACGAAGCCTTGAGAAAACAGATTAACCCCCACTTTTTATTCAATAGCTTCAATGTACTTTCTTCGGTCATTGAAACAGACCAGAAATTGGCCGTTCATTTCGTGGAGCAGCTTTCCAAAGTGTATCGATACCTGCTGAAGACCCAAGACCTGAAGGTGGTCCCTTTGGAAGAGGAGCTGGATTTCATCGAATCCTACATATTTCTGCTTCGTATACGGTTTGGTGACAATCTTCAATTCGAAAAAAACATCAACGCCCTTGAAAATAACATTCCTCCTTCCACGCTGCAGCTTCTGATCGAAAATGCCATCAAGCACAATGAAGTGTCGAAGCAAAATCCGCTTACCATCTTGCTAGAGCGGTCCAATGGTACCTTAATTGTCAAAAACAATAAGAATCCAAAGGCCAAGAAAGAAGCTTCTGAGATGGTAGGGTTGGCAAACATTAAAAAAAGATATCAGTTATTAGGTGCAATTCCTCCAGCCATTGAAGACAATGCTGAGGAATACATTGTCAAACTTTCTTTAATAAGTTGATATGAACACGCTCATTCTGGAAGACGAACCCTTGGCTGCCGCACGATTGCAGCGAATCATTGAAAAAAACTTTGACAATATTCATGTAAAGGACTCCCTGGACAGTGTCAAAGAAGGTGTTCGCTACCTTTCAGAAAATGCCGATGAGCTGGATTTTATCTTCTGTGATATCCATTTGGCAGACGGATCGAGTTTTGAAATCTTCGATCAAATCAATGTGAAGACTCCCGTCATCTTCACAACTGCCTACGATCAGTACTCCATCGAGGCCTTTAAGGTGAATAGTGTTCACTACCTACTCAAGCCCTTGAAGGAAAAAGATGTCATTGATGCAGTAGCCAAATACGAGATATTTCAAGGACACAAGACTTCGCAAGTTAAACTTGAGGATCTAAAGAAGATTCTCATCAACCCCAACGAGCAAGCAAGTAAACGATTTCTTGTGAAATCAGGCATGCGCTTGATTCCCAAGAAAAATGATGAAATAGCTTTATTCTACGTGGAAAACAAAGTTGTGCACGTACTGGATAAAAACGATGGAAAGTCTTACTTGACTGATTTCACCCTGGAAGAACTCGAGCAAAAGCATCTCGACAGCGCAAGGTTTTTTAGGGTAAACCGAAAACAGATCATCAATGCAGATGTCATCGAATCGATGAAACCACATCTAGGGCAAAGATTGAGTTTGGACTTATCGGTTAAAGGCAATTTTGATATAATTGTGAGTAGAGAAAAAGTCACACAATTCAAAAAATGGTTTACAGACTAATTGTCCTTTCGCTTATCAGTTTTATTTCATACCGTTCTCTAGCGCAAAGACCCTCTTCTTACGACTCACTCAAGCGTGCCATCATTGCGCTCGATACACGCGTGTCAGAAGTGGAACTCAACTTAGCAACATCACAGAAAAAATTCCGCTCCGGAATACTCATTGCAACCCTTGGTTATACGACCACGATTACAGGAGGTCTCATGCTTGGGAGAGCCAACGATCAGCTTGGCCAGGGACTCTTGGTGGTGGGAGGTGCTACCGGCATTTTGGGAACCTACAAGATGGTAGACGCATTTCGATTTCTCACCGGAACCAAAAAAAAGAAGAAGCCTAAATAGCCTACTGATCGATCCACTGCTTAAAGGCAGTGGCCTTCTCCGTACTGACGATAATTTGATCGCCGTCAAAGTGCTCCATCTCTACCAGCAGCTTGCCTTTGAAGTACTTGTGCACGGTCTGAATAAAATCAATGTGAACGATAAATTGTCTGTTCGCTCGAAAGAAATCATTCGGATCTAAGTTTGTCATCAAGTCATCCAGGGTAAAGTCCGAGAGGTACGATTTCTCATTTTTTGTGGCAATATGAACGATACCGTGTTTGCTCTGAAAGCATACAATATCTCTGGTTTTAATGGCCAGCATTTTTTCTCCCTGCTTCACCAGAAAGCGTGACTTAAATGGTGACCCTCCAAGTTTTATCTGGCTAATGATTTCATTCAGGGAATCAGGAACGTAGGAAGCCGTCGATTGATGTAGTTGCTTGTATTTGGCAAGTGCGGCCTCCAACTCTTGTTTCTTGATGGGTTTGAGTAAGTAATCCACACTATTGACCTTGAAAGCCTTCAGCGTGTACTCATCAAAGGCAGTGGTGAATATAACTGGGAACAGCACTTCTACCTGATCAAAGATCTGAAAGCTGACGCCATCACTGATCTGGATATCCATGAAGGCCAGGTCCGGTGCCTCATGGTTTCGTAAATACCCTACTGTATCCTCGATGCTATCAAATACCTCAATGATTTCGATGGAAGAATCAATTTCGTGCAGGACCTTTTCTAACCTGCGAAACGCCGGAGCTTCGTCTTCGATAATGAGTACTTTCATGCCAGGCTTAGGTCTTTCTCATCCAACAAATCAATTAGCGGTACGGCCACCATGAAATTACTGGCACTGGTGATGATATCAATTTTCCGATCTCCCAGAATACTGTAGCGTTTTTTGATGTTTTCCAGACCTGTCCGGGTAGAAACATCTGCTGTTTCCTTTTTCTGAAGATTGTTTTTCACAATCACGGATTGTCCATTCTCTATATAAATATCGATATGTAGCGGCTTCGTCTTGGAAATGATGTTATGCTTGATCGCATTTTCGACCAGCATTTGCAACGTGAGTGGTGGGATCGTCAGTGCATGGTATTTTGCATCAATTGCAAACTGGAACGTAAGATTGTCCGGATATCGCATGCGAAGTAGAAATAGATAGCTCTTCACAAAACGTATCTCTTCCTCCAAGCTGACCAGCTCACGCTCCTTGTTGTTCAAGATATACCGATATACCTCGGATAAGCGCTCTGTAAAGCTAACCGCCGCTTCACTATCCTCGGGGATAATGCTTGCGAGGGTATTTAAACTGTTAAACAAGAAATGGGGACTCATTTGATTCTGCAGGACTTCATATTGGGTCTTGATCTGCTGATTTTTTAACTGTTGATTCAGTCGAAATTGCTCCTTCCACTTTTCAAAGAAGTAGAATGCTTCATAGGATAGTGTAATCACCAAAGCCGCTACAAAATTGAAAGGAAGAAATTGTGCGTGCTCCTGGTAAGTAAAAGCAGTTTCAAGTGTACTCAGTCCATACAGCAGTTTGATGGGAACTCCGCCTACCGTCATCCAAAATATGATACCTAAGGCGGAAAATAGCAATCGCCTTCCCGTCTTACTAATCTCCGGATACAACTTCCGAAATCTGAAAATGAAGAAGCAAGCCCCATTCCAATAGACGACAGTGAATGTCAAGGCTATGATATACTGATACCAGTAAGGCTCGGTCGATAAATGATCCGAGTTAGCAGCTTCTGCCACAAAGGCTACGAGTGGAATGCCACTCCATCTTACTAATGGTTCTGATAGCTTCATGTTTGATACGAAGATACGTGATTCCCAAGTCAGGTTTTTGGGCTAATTCCGCTCAATTCGGTATATGGTCTAGTGAAACGGGAATTACATCCCTTGAAACCGGAATCCATACGTTTCTTTTCGTTTTTCGACTCACGTCGGGATTATGCGAATTCAATGCACCCAAACACTACTTCACTGCATAAGTTATTCCCATACGCTAGCGCTTACCGTTTCTTCGAGTCAACAATCAAAAACAACTAAGCAATGCGACGTACACAAACGATCATTTTAGGAATCATCACAGCCGCCATTTCTATTTCCATGAGTTTTGCTCAAACCCAAACCGTAAAAGGAGTTATTCTCGATGCCCAGGCAGAATATGAACTAATCGGTGCAACCATCCAATTGGTGGGGTCGGATCCAATTGTTGGCGATGTCGCCGATATCAATGGAGCGTTCAGAATCGAAGATGTCCCTGTTGGAAGGCAAACGTTTGCTGTAACCTACATTGGGTACAAAACCATCACGCTACCCAACGTCCTGGTTACCTCAGGTAAGGAGGTCTTCTTACGTGTACTCCTTGAAGAATCTGTCGAGAAATTAGCCGAGGTGGTAGTTACGGCTGATGCAGACAAGGACTTGCCCATCAACGATATGGCCAAGGTATCTGCACGTACTTTCAGTATGGAAGAGGTCATTCGGTACTCGGGAGGTCGAAATGATGTAGCCCGCCTGGCCTCAAGTTTTGCGGGTGTGAGTACCCCGGACGATTCACGAAACGACATTGTCGTGCGTGGTAACTCCCCTACTGCGTTGCTTTGGCGAATCAATGGAATTCCTGTGAGCAATGTCAATCACTTTTCCACTTTAGGTACAACTGGTGGTCCCGTAAGTGCCTTGAATACCAATATGCTGCGAACCTCTGACTTTATCACTGGCGCATTTCCTGCTGAATATGGCAATACCAATGGAGCTGTATTTGACATCAACTTTCGAGACGGCAACAAAGATGAGTTCGAGTTTACCGGACAGCTTGCTGCGTTTAGTGGCTTAGAGTTTATGGCAGAGGGGCCCATCTCCAAAGCCAATAACTCTTCATTCCTGATCTCCTACCGCTATGGTATTGCTGCTGCTGCCGCACCCGGTACTTCAGGAATCCCACGCTATCAAGATCTTGCTTTTAAGTTGGACCTCGGGAAGACGTTCCTAGGATCCATTGAACTATTTGGTATGGGCGGTAACAGCTCCATTAACTTCATAGGAGAGGACATTGATGAAAACGACCTTTTTGCCAACCCAAACGAAGATGCCTATGTCGACAGCCGGCTCGGATTGCTCGGATTAAACCAGACCTTGCGCCTCGGACAAAAAACCTTCATCAAAAACACGATTGGATATTACACGAATCAAAACGAGTTCTTACAGGACAATTTTATCCGAAATGAAAACATGGATGTCATCACGAAATTTCGTGCTACCGAAGTGGAGAGCATCGAGGATCGGATCAATGCCTCGACACAGTTCAATACAAAGTTCAATGCCCGAGCCAGCATGAGAGCAGGTCTATTGGTGGAGTTTTTTAACATCCAATCGGACATTAGAGATCGTGACAACAGACCTGAGGGACAAATTCCGGATGTAGATCCCGCGGATGGAATCCCGGATCGATTCTTCCAGGTTCGAGATGCGGACGATGATCTGTCCCTATGGCAGCCGTATGTTCAGGGTGAATACAAATTCACGGACGAGTTCAGCGTAACCGGTGGTCTTCATTCACAATACCTAAATATCAACGATAACTTTGTAATAGAACCACGGGTAGCTGCAAGCTGGCAATTCAAACCTAATCAACGCCTTAGCTTCGCGTATGGGTTGCATTCGCAGATGGTGCCTTTTCCCATTCTGTTTTTGAATGAGCAGGTAGGTTCTTTGGATCAATTTGAAAAAACCAATCTGGACTTAACGTTTTTAAGAAGTCATCACTACGTCCTTGGCTATGACCGTAAACTGGGTGAAAGTTGGAGAATCAAAGCAGAAACGTACTATCAATCACTTTTTGATATTCCAATTGAAAATGATCCCAACAGCTCGTATTCAGTCTTAAATGAAGGTGGTGATTTTGTGTTTGACGAGCGAAGTTCGTTGGTCAACGAAGGAACAGGTTTTAACTACGGTGTTGAACTGACGTTAGAGAAGTTCTTTAGCAAAAACTATTACGGATTGCTGACTACCTCGCTCTTTGAATCACGCTACGAGGGTGGAGATGGTATCGAACGAAACACAGCGTTCAATAACAACTACGTCATCAACGCGCTTTTTGGAAAGGAATGGAAAGTAACAGACAATGATAAGCGCGATGTAGCCTTAACGTTTGATACCCGCTTCTCTACTTCAGGAGGTAGGCCTTACACACCCATCAACGTAGAAGCCTCGATCGCGAACAACAACGATCAGGTTGAAATAGAAGAGGAAGCTTTTTCCCTGAGACTGGAACCCTATATGCGACTTGATCTAAAGTTTGGCTTCCGTATCAACAGCAAACAACGCAAAGTATCGCATCAATTCTTCCTAGATCTACAAAACGTGACCAACCGGGTAAATCAATTTACCAGACGCTACAATGAAGTGACACAGCAAGAAAATGTCGTCGAGCAAATTGGGTTCTTCCCTGATGTAATGTATCGGATTCAGTTTTAGGAAGAAGGGCTTCGCAAGAAATACAAAAAGCCAACATGGTAGTTTGGTAGTGAGTAGGGTCCCGCCTTTTGGCGGGATTCTTTTTTCAAGCCAATTCCCGAACATTCCCAACCTTGTTTGGTTTCTTAGTGACATGAAAAAAGGGATCGTTATTGGATCAGGAATCGCAGGGTTGGCAAGTGCATTACGTCTGAAGGCGAAGGGCTATGATGTGACCGTTTTTGAGGCAAATCAGCATGCTGGTGGAAAGCTGCACGCATTCGATCGCGACGGGTTTCGGTTTGACTACGGACCTTCACTTTTCACCATGCCACACTTTGTGGACGAACTCTTCGAGCTATTTGGGGAAAACCCCCGAGATCACTTTAACTACACAAAGAAAGCATCGATCTGTTCCTATTTCTGGGAGGACGGAGATCGCTTTGTTGCCAGTGCTGAAAAGAATCAATTCATTGAAGAAGCCGCTACCCAGTTCGGTGAACCAAGGGAAAACCTGGAGCGGTATCTTAAAAACAGTGAAAAAAAGTACGACCTAACCTCGACGCTCTTTCTGGAAAAGTCATTGCATAAAGCCTCCACCTATTTGAGTAAGGATGCCCTAAAAAGTGTTTTGAGCATCGGGAGCCTTCATCTAAACAAGAGCTTGAACAGCGTCAATGAGCATTACTTTTCGAACCCCAAGCTCACGCAGCTGTTCAACCGATATGCCACGTACAACGGCTCAAGCCCCTACGTGACCCCTGGAATCATGTCGTTGATTCCACAACTTGAAATGCGCTTTGGCACCTACTATCCACGGGGAGGAATGCATGAAATCTCCCAGAGTCTCTACCGATTCGCAACAGCCAAAGGCATTGAATTTTGTTTCAATGCGAAGGTAGAAGAAGTGGTTGAGGAGCATGGACATGTAAGCGGAGTCAAACTTCAGCATCAGTTTCATCCCGCTGATCTCGTGATTTGCAACATGGACATTTTTTCTGCTTATCGTAGCATCCTGAAGAATGCCAAAAAGCCCACTCGGGTCCTGAAACAAGAGCGTTCCAGCTCTGCCTTGATTTTCTACTGGGGCATTCAAAAGTCTTTTCCACAACTGGATCTGCATAACATCTTCTTTTCCAGCGATTATGAGCAAGAGTTCAAAGCGATCTTTGAAGACCATACCCTGATAGACGACCCTACGATCTACATTAACATCACTAGCAAAGAAGAACCTTCTCATGCCGCAGAAAACGGTGAAAACTGGTTTGTGATGATCAACACGCCGAGTAACAAAGGCCAGGACTGGGATGATTTACGACAAAAAGCTAAATCGGCGATTTTGAAAAAACTGTCACGGATCTTGAAAACCAATATTGAAGCATTAATTGTCACTGAAGAGATCGTGGATCCTGTCACGATTGAGCGCGACTCGCTGTCCCATGAAGGGTCATTGTACGGCACTTCCAGTAACTCAAAGTTTGCGGCGTTTCTTCGTCATCCCAACTTCTCCTCCACGATCAAAGACCTGTTTTTTTGCGGGGGTTCTGCACATCCTGGCGGAGGCATCCCACTGTGTCTGTTATCTGCCAAAATCGTTTCGGACCTAATCCCTGATGTACATGAAATCAGCTAGTATCGTCGCCAAAAAGTACCTCCCCGTGGGCTTAGTCTGGCTATTTCACGTGAGTGCCATTATTGGTATCTATCTGGGTTTTTACGACTGGTTCGTAGAGAAAACACCTTTAAATCTGACACTCTGCTTTGCATTATTGTTGCTGGTTTGGCCATTGAAATCGGGAAAGGACCTGATTATTGTTTATTCGTTCTTTATGGTGGGGATGGTCTCGGAGTGGGGTGGCGTTCATTACGGCTTTCCGTTTGGAGAATACATCTATGGAGACAATCTGGGGTTTAAACTTGCCGGCGTCCCCGCACTGATTGGAATCAATTGGGCCATGCTTGTTTTGATTACCGGGAGCATCGCAAGCAGAATGACGCGGCAATTTTGGCTAAAAGTTTCCATAGGTGCCGCCTTGATGGTTTTCCTGGACTTTTTTATTGAACCAAATGCGTCCGCACTCGACTTTTGGTACTGGGAAAATGACCATATCCCCTTGAGCAATTACATTGGATGGTTTTTTGTAGCGGCCCTTTTGCATTTTGTGTTCCAACGTACCATCAAAGAGGTAAACTTTCAATTTTCCTTAAACCTATATCTTGCACAACTAATCTTCTTTGCAGCACTGTATGTCTACTCCATCCTTTGATTTTGCAATTGTTGGTGCCGGTGCAGCTGGACTCCATCTGGCTATTCAACTAGCAGAGGAGCCTTCACTCAGGCATAAAAAAGTTCTCTTGTTGGACAAGGACACCAAAGTTGCGAATGACCGTACCTGGTCCTTTTGGGAAAAAGGGAAATCGAAGTGGGATGCCATTACCATCCAGCAATGGAATAAGGCAATCTTCCGTTCTACCAGTGTAAGGCATGAAATACCTCTGGGCGACTACCAATATAAAACCATCCGATCTTCTGACTTTTATGACTACGCAAAGCAAAGCATTAAAGAAGCCGGCTTTACCTGGGTAAATGACGACGTTGTACACGTCAACGAACAAGAGATCATAGGAAACAATGGCAGCTATGCTACTGACCATATTTTCGACAGCCGTATTCCTGCTTCCTTCAATGAAGACAACGCGCAATACCCAACGCTGATCCAACACTTTATTGGTTGGTTCATCAAGACCCCCACGCCCGTGTTCGATGCGTCGGAGGTTACGATGATGGACTACCGGGTAAAATGGAAAAACCACACCAGCTTTCATTACATCCTCCCATTTTCGCCTTCCTACGCCCTGGTCGAATTCACCTTGTTCAATCAGGAAATGCTGAAAGAAAATGAATACGAAGAAATCTTAAAAGCCTACATCACAGAGAACCTTGGTATCGAAGCGTTTGACATCGTAGAAAAAGAAGTTGGGCAGATTCCCATGTCTGCCTACCCATTCAAAAAGCATCACACCAAAACCCTCACCAAAATAGGAACAGCAGGAGGATGGGTCCGACCATCATCGGGGTATGCTTTTAAAAATTCAGAGCGATTTGCCCAGGCGATTGTGCAAAACATTGTAGCTAAAAAATCCCCCTCCAAAGGAGTTGCGACAAGCCGCTTCCGATTCTACGACAGGATTTTTCTTCAGGTACTGCAAGATCGGAATGATCTCGGGGAACAGATTTTTGAAACGCTTTACGCGAAGCAACCCGCGAAGTCTCTTTTTCGCTTTCTTGACGAGGAGAGCAGTCTATTGGAAGATGCTAAAATCATGTTTTCACTTAACCAACCGATTTTCCGAAAAGCCCTACTGCAAACGCTCAGAAGTAGTTAAGGGATCCTGCCCCATCCAGGTACCTGTCGACTTGATGGGTTGAAACCGCGCAAACATCTCCTCCTTGTACCAATCCAATGAGCGTGTGAGCTTAATCGCCTGGCTGTGCTCCCTTGACTCATACGCAAACCGTTTCAAGGCAGCCGCATCCTGCCAAAGGCTAAACGTGGCCATTTGAATGAAAGGTACCTCCCCGATTCCTTTGGTGTAGATCAACCCCTGGTTTCCAGCCAAAGGCTTTTCCGATGTTGGTACGTATTTCCAAAATTTCCACAACAGTCGCCTTTTGATGGTAGCTCTGGTAATTACTGCAATATGTGGTCCCAGGGCATCGTCCCGCTTGGCCATCTGAAAGGGATTTTGGCCCGACCATAACCCATCCACTTTGATTGGTTTCAGAAAGAGTGTCCAGCGTTCGCAACTATGCGCCTTGTACTTCCCTATCAGGGGGCTATCCGCAAAGAACAGCTCCGCCTCCTCCTGCGAATTCCACACTTGCAACATGGAGTAGATGGCATAGTCTGGCCAGGGATTAAACCCATTGCCTTTCCCGGAACCCAATAGCTTGTAAAAGGTGAGACCAGGGACATGCTTGAGGTATCGATGCGCAAATTGCATCATTCCGAACGCCCATAGCTTATGCTTAACTCCTTTGTACCTAAAGAATGTGAGGGTAGTTGTCTGCGACACGCGGTATCATTGTTCTGACTCCAGCTGCAAAAGAATCTCGTCTTTTTTCGATTCCAGGATACCCTTGGCAAACTCTTTGGCCATCGGAATACCCAGCAGCGTTAGAAATTCGTTCTTCTCAGCCCTTTCAATCAACTCGTGTATTCTCTCCTGCGAAACATACTCATTGAACAAAGGACGTAACTTCTCAAGATCAAACCCCTCCAGTTCGATATGGTTTGTCGCAATGTCAAAAACGTCATCCGGGGTTTCCCAATTATTGAGCTTCAGCTCTTCGATGACCGACCCAATTTGGTCCACATCTACCTCATCGATTGCCGCAACCAGATCTTCATATTCGATGTCTGACTCCTTCATCAACTCCGGCAGCTTGTCCATTTGTTTTTCAACTTCCTCTTTTACCAGCGCTACTTCCTCCTTGATTTGGTCCGGCAGCCGTTCCAGGTCTTGGTTCTCCACTAGTGCCTGTGTCATTGCCTTTGGCAGATAGATGGTGTAGCCTACATACACCACCAGGGCGAGCAAGCCCAAAATCAATAAGAATAGGATCGTTTTTTTCACTTAAAAGTCATTTTTTATATTCTACAACGTAAGCCCATGCGATAATGCATCACGTTATCTGCAGGTAGCCTCAACACCCGTTCACGTCCCTTCCTGAGCTGTACCACCGCATTGAATGAACGCGTAACTGTCATGAAAGACTCGATATGGTCTGAAAATTTGTACTCTACGCGACTCCCTGCCAAAAGCATGTTCAACCGCAACCGATTGGCAATCTCGCCCGACTCCGTCACTTGATCGCGCTGCAAATTGGAATTAAAGCCATCCAGGGTAGCAAACAACTTAAGTCGAATAGACTCGGACGCATGAAATTGAAGATTTGAAATAGGCGCACCAACATTGTACGACCACTTAGGATGAAATTTTCGGTAATATCGAATAAATGGAATGGGAAACTGCACTCCACTGTTGCCGGAGTAGGCTGCACCGATAATGATGCGGTTCGGTTTTTGGACGCCATCGGTGTTTTTTCGGTCTCGAATAAACGCCACAATGCTGGAAAACACCCAGTCGTTTCGTTCAAACCCGGACTCAAAATTTGAGCTTAGCCCGGGAGAAACCTGCAAAGCAAACCGCCAGTCGTTTCGCAGAGCCACTGCATAGGTCAGGTTGAGGTCTACTAACTTGAAATCGTCCGTTTCATCTTTATCAAACGAATCAACCTCTTCCTGAAAGCGAAAGCGTATGGAACTGTACTCCATCCCAGTGAACAGGTAGGCTTCGTTCTTTAGCTTAATGGGATAGTTGAAAATGAACTGTGTGCGTCGATATTCAAAATTTGCACTGGTGCCTGGCACGTAGGTATGCTCAATACGAGCGAGATCCAAAAACTGACCACTTGCGGTGGTAGTCAGGAGAACGGTTACGAACAAGACGAATACAAGGCGCATAGAATCTTCAAAAGTATCTACATCTGACCACCTGACATGACAAGATTCAAGAAACCCGTCGAAAAAGTCGGCTGCAAGGTAGTATTACCTACCCGACTTGAATTGGTACCGAATAGAAGGCCCCTCCACCGTTCCGATTTTTCGCCTAAAAGAAGGAAAAACAGAAATTTTTTGAGAACGTAAAAACGAGTGACATAAGGGTGTCACTGCCTGCCCTTTTCTTTGAGATATGTTTAATCTAAAAACCAAATCATGACAACGCAAGAAGTAGCTGACAGACTGATCAGTCTCTGCCGTGAAGGCAAATACGAAGAAGTCTACAAGGAATTGTTTTCACCGGAAATCTTAAGTCTGGAACCGGAAGGCAGTAGCTGGCCAAAGGCTCAAGGATTTGACCAGCTGGCCGAAAAAGGTAAAATGTGGCAGGAAATGGTAGAGGAATTTGTTGAAGGCACCATCTCTGACCCCGTAGTAGCAGGTGACCACTTTACCTGCACGATGAAATCAAAAGTAAAATTCAAGGGTGCTCCGGAAGCCGTAGAAATGGATGAAATCTGTGTCTACAAAGTGGTGGATGGAAAAGTGGTCCTTGAACAATTTTTCTATACTCCCTGGCCACAATAACACACCCTGATCTAAGAAAGAATCATAAGAAAGGCCCCGATTCGGGGCTTTATCCTATCACCGCATAACAACATTAGTTCATAACTTAGAAAGCCAATGCAAGACTTTGAACAGCGACTAACCGGAGGACACCCCAATTCTTTAGGCAATACCATTGAAGTGGTGGAGGAGGTCCTCGCCAATCACGCCTATTTTGCCGAACTGTTTGACTGCTATTTCAGCGATGATGAAATTGTACGACTTCGGGTTTCCAATGCGATGAAACGCATCTGCAAGGAGGAGAAGTCACTGCTTGTCCCGTACGTTGATCGGTTTTTGACTGAAATTTCTACGATCGATCAACCTTCCACCAAGTGGACCC
>CAZQJU010000060.1:0-22225 GCA_964593185.1 uncultured Roseivirgaceae bacterium | reverse complement strand
AACGTTTCATTTCATCCATCGGCATGTCTTTTGACCAAAGGTCAATCCGCATGGTATTTTTGTTTTCCTGATCCCACAGCGATAGACTAATGGATTTGGTCTCAGATGGACCAGGCTGGTCTTTTTCGTCAGCATCCCAGGTTATCCGCTCAGGGATATTGTCCTTATCCAGCTCTACAACAAACTTTATTTCAGATTTTCTCACGGCAGTGCGTCTTTCAGGGCTTGTAGTTCACTTCGGTCGGTATCTCGTAAGGTACTGCTACACCCAACGGAGGCCGCCATCGCATTGATGTCATCAACCCTACTCTGCGCAGCAGGGTGTGTACTTAGAAATTCAGGTGTATCTCCCGCGGCTTGACGGTCAATCAATTTTTGGAAAAAAGCGGCTGCTCCATTACACGCATAAGAGGTATTCGACAAGTAGGTTACAGAAAAATCATCTGCTTCTACTTCAGCATCTCTGCTAAAAGAGAGAGCCCCTACACCCACCAAGCTACCAAGGATCTCCTGCGTCAATTCTGACTGTCCTCCAGCCAGGACTTCAAGTAATACTGAAATTCCATACACTCTCTGGAGCTGCTTCGAGCTATGTCGTTGATCAGAATGAGCTACTTCGTGCCCTAGTACGCCCATCAAGTCATCCGCGTGATCCAAAAAATAAACCAAGCCGGAATACACATAAATCTTTCCTCCCGGCGTGGCAAAGGCATTCAAGGTCGGATCATCAATAATAAAAAGCTCCCAGTCAAACTCGTCCGCATAGGTCACCTCGCCTGAGGTTAGAATGTCGTTTAACATACCATCCATTATGTTATAAGCGGTGGCATTCGAAGCTCGATTAAGAATAGGGAACTGGTTCGGATCAGCAGCAATTTCTGCTTTTACCTGCTCTCCCAAATCCTTATCATTCTGGATAGAGAAAATCACAAAATCCCCATTTTCGTCACAAGAATACACGATCACAAGTGACGCCATCAGGGCAATTAAACACACTATTTTAATACTCTTCATTTTAGTCTATTTAGTATAAACTCCTTATCTAGCTGTAATTGGTTTTTTAATCCTTCGAGCGAATCGAATTTCTTTTCAGGCCGCACGAACGCTTCAAATTCGATCTTCAGCAACTGATCGTATAATTCTCCTTCAAAATTAAGCAAATGCACTTCCATGGTCTTCATAGACCCACCTAAAGTCGGTCGAAAACCGATATTTAGCATACCCTTAACCGATGTTTCTCCCAAGAAAACAGTGACTGCGTACACACCGTCACCCGGCCACAACTTAAACGATTCGTTGACTTTTATATTGGCGGTAGGAAAGCCGATGGACCTACCTCTCTTTTGACCATGTACCACCGTCCCTTGAAGGGAATATTTCCTTCCCAGCAGCGAAGACGTCAAAGCTAAATCTCCACTGGATATGGCTTTGCGAATTTTGGTTGAACTCACACTTATATCATCTATATCCTGTCGAGAGATTTCAGAAACTTCGAACCCATAGCTCTCAGAGCGTTCTTTTAGAAAATCAATGTTGCCCTCACGATTGTTTCCAAAATGATGATCGTATCCGATAAACAACTGGGTGGTGCCAATGGCTTTCAACAGCACGTCCTTAACAAATTGATCTGCACTTTGGCTGGCAAACTCGGGGGTAAACTGAAGCTTAATCACATAGTCAATTCCGATGTCCTCAATGAGCTCGATCTTCTCTTCGAAAGTAGTCAGGAGCTTAAGCGTATCATCATTCGGGTTTAACACAAAGCGCGGATGTGGCCAAAAAGTAATGAGCACACTCTTTCCATGATGGTCCCTGGCAGCCTTTACTACTTTTTCCAGAATAATCCGATGGCCCAGATGGACCCCATCAAAAGTACCGATGGTTACCGCAGCAAAATCTGGTCGATCAAATTCGTTAAGGTTGCTAATTACCTTCATGGTGTTGTTTTATGAACGCGTCCAATTCAAGTGCATCCTCTAAATGGTAGCTTCCTACAGCGGTGCGCACTAACTTTTTTAAAAAAGCACCCACCCCCAATTCGTGCCCAAAATCATGTGCTAAGCTTCGAATATAGGTACCTTTCGAGCAAGAAACCTCAAATTCCACTTCGGGTAAATCATCGGTAGTAATTTCAAAACGGTGAATCGTCACAGACCTTGGCGATAACTTCACCTCCTTGTTCTTGCGTGCTTTTTTATAGGCACGCTCACCTCCCACCTTAACGGCAGAATGCGCTGGGGGAATTTGAGAGATCAACCCAGTGAATTTCTCCTGCGCAGCTTCAAGCTGTTCTTGTGTAATGTGCTCCCAAGAGGTCTCTGAATCGAATGCTGTCTCTAAGTCATAAGAAGGAGTGGTCTTACCTATCTCAAAAACGCCACTATACGTTTTGTCCAAACCTTGCAGCTCATTTAGTTTCTTGGTGTACTTACCTGTACCAATGAGCAACAACCCTGTAGCCAAAGGATCCAACGTGCCAGCATGTCCGATCTTCTTGACTCGTAATGTATTACGCAGCTTCTTCACCACATCGAAGGAAGTCCAACCAACGGGTTTGTTGATGAGCAAAAGACGTCCTTCCTCGTATGTTGGCTCCATTAAAGTGTAGATATGACGGCTATAAGCCCGACGATAAAACAGTAAATCGCAAAATGTGTAAGTCTCCCGTTTCGTACAATATTGATCATCCACTTACACGCAATAAAACCTGCAATGAAGGCAGCTAGAAAACCAATTAGTAACGGCATTAGTCCAATCTGATGCATAGCCGGCGACTCCACATAGTCCTTAACTTGTAAAAGACTGGCTCCTAAAATGGGAAGAAGCACCATTAGGAAAGAAAATCTGGCTGCTTTCGACCTTTCCACTCCTAATATCAAAGCAGTGGAGATCGTAGCCCCTGAACGGGAAATGCCCGGTAGTACCGCTACTGCCTGTGCACACCCAATGACCAATGCCGCTAAAAAACCAACCGATTTAGTCCCATCTTTTTTGAAATGAGCAAAAAGCAACAAGCCTCCAGTCACCAGTAGCATTGACCCCACAAGGAGCAGATTTCCACTAAACAAAGATTCTATTTGGTCCTTAAAAAAGACACCGGCAACAAAAACAGGAATCATCGATATGAGCAAACGCACAACGAACTGTGTCGATTCATTCCATTCAAATTTGAGTAAATCGATAAATAAGGTCCGAATGTCCTTCCAGAACACAACAATAGTGGCAAAGGCAGTCGCAAGATGTACCACAATGGCAAACAAAAGATTTTCATTTGCCTGCACGTTGAGAAGGACAGCTCCTAGTTCAAGATGACCACTACTACTTACGGGTAAAAACTCTGTTAATCCCTGTATAATCCCAAGGATTAACGCTTCAATCCAAGTCATTCAGAATCTGCCTTTGCTTTAGGCTTATAAAAGATAGCCACGAACTCGATCAAAAATCCGAGCATCACAACAATGGGCCCAAGTGTCAATCCCATAAATCCGAAACCGTAGGGTTCTGAATCCATCGTCATAAAAATGAATCCGAGGATGAGAACCGCAATTCCGGCAATCATGATAACGTAATTCGTTTTGTTAAAGGCTAATTTTCGTTTTTCTGACATATTAGTAAAGTTCGTCAAGAGACATTTTCAAATATTTTCTGATGGCTCGAAGAGAGCTGAAATAACCAACGATCATTCCCATTAAAAGGATTGTTCCGTAAAGCATAAGAAAGCCCTCAAGATCCTGCAATTCTTGTAGTCCGTCAATGATACTGTTCATGTAGTAGGTAAACCCATAGATCAATCCGCAAGCTAAAACCCCAGCCAGGAAGCCATAAAACAAGGATCGAAGAAGAAAAGGACGCTGAATGAATGCCCCGGTAGCACCTACAAGTTGCATGCTTCGAATTAAGAATCTTTGTGAAAAAAGTGCCAGTTTAATCGTATTGTTTATCAAGATTATTACCACAAGCAGGGCGAATCCGGCCACTGCGAGAAGAACTGCACCAATCTTAGTCATATTCTGGCTGATACTCTCTACCAAACTTTCTTCAAACACCACCTCATACACCCCTTGAATGGCCTCAACTTCTTCCTTTATGATTCTTAAGCTATCCAAAGACTGGTATCTTCCATAGACATTGATAGCCAGCAGATCTCGTAAGGGATTATCCCCTAAAAAGTCTTTGAAATCTTCACCTGTTTGCTGGATAAACTGTTGCGCCGCCTCTTCCTTGGTAATCAATTGAATTTGTGGCTGATTGTCCTTCATTAGGGTAAATGGTTTAGCGCCTAATGAAGTTTGGATTTTGTTGATATCGGATGTAGAAATGTTATTGTTCAGATACACTTGGATTTCAAGGCTTTCCTGAATCTGGGAACCTAATCTAGAGCTATGAAGCAAGATCCATCCAAACAATCCGAGCACACTCAGTGCAACGGTAGTGCTGAATACAACGCTCGCAAACGGATAGCTTCCTAGTTTTCGCTTCTTGCGTGCCTTTTTTTCTTCCATCCAGGCACGAAGTTAGTACAATCGCAGAGGATTTTGCGCTATTTATTTGCCCGAAGGAGCTGTAACTCGCGGATTACATTAACGTCGTACACCTGAGGCAATCGGGTGAGTTTGTCTGTAACATTCACCTGATAGAATTTATCAAGGTACTTCACGTATATCCTTCTCCCATCAGCACTGTTTATTTCCAATATTTCATACGGTGCGCGGTCAAAGTCTCCGCTTAAAAACAGCTTTCCATCGTAGTATTTATACTTGATGTCTAGCGCCCTGGTATTCTCGTAGTCCACATCAATGGGCTTGCTTGCGACGTCCGCCGCAGTTGTTTCAGGTAGTTCTTCTAATGAAGAGACTTCCATGGATTCTTCATCCAGGATTTCTTCCGCAGAAGGTGCACTGAAGTCTGGAGAAAACGTTTCACTTTTTATTTCGGCCTCAGCTGTTTCATTTGCCAAAGCCTCTGATATCTCAACCGGAAGTACTGCTACCTGTGATTTGAAGGCTGTCGCAGGCTTTGAATCTTCCACCACTGACGGTTCAGTTAAAATCGCTGGTTGAATATCCCAGGAAAAGAGCGGTCGCTCCGCTGTAGGGGCATCGATGATGACCTCTGTGGCTGTTTCTACATTCCTGGGTTCTGCTAAAAAGAATACGCCTGTTCCAATAAGTGTAGCAACTGCTACACCACCGAAGGACTTCATAAGGGTGGAATGCTGCACAAAATCGTACCAAACCGGTGAAATGTCTACGGCATTCAGTCTGGACTTAAGTTCCAATTTTCGGTAGTCTTTTAGTCCATTGATAATATCACTTTGGAAATCACTCTCTGCTTGCAGGGAGGGATCGCTTTCCAATTCTCTTTCGAACGCATGGTGCTCTTCCGGACTCATGCGTCCGGTATGATATTGATCAAACTTGTCTTGCAGGCGGGTATTCATCAATCAAAAAAATCTTCGGTTGAATATAGATTCTTTATTAACTCGTCTAATTTCTTTTTGCACTTATATTTCTTCGTTTTGGCGGTGTCTGTACTTGCAAATTTTAACTTCTTCGCAATCTCTTGCATACTCATACCATCAAAGTAGTAGTGAGTTAGCACTTTTTTACAAACATCTCCCAATTGTTCGATGCAGGCATGTATTATCTTCGACCGTTCTTCCGAATCATGCGATTGATAATATTCTCCATCTACTACATCTGAGCTCAACCTACTCTTCCGATCAAGCTCTTTACGCCAATGGTTTAGACATATACTGTACAGGTACGTACTGATTTTTGATGTCAGTACCAATTCCCCCCTCACAGCCTTCTGCCAAAAAGCCACCAAGGCCTCCTGGTATATGTCTTTAGCTTCCTCCTCGGTCCCATTATTGGATAGTACGATACGAGTCATCATCCTATAGTATTTCTTATATAGATGATCTAAGACACGCTCATCGCCTTTACTGATTCGCTTTAGAATCTCACTATCCTTCATACACCATACCTTAACTGTATACGATTTACACCTATTAAGTAACCTCCAACGAAGAAATAATTGGAAATCACTATGTAAGTTACTTAAAAATCACCTCAGCTTGATGACCGCGCTATCTGTAACTGCATAGATCCGGTCTTCTTTGGAGGGCTTAATTTTCTTAATGCCGGTAAACTGGCCAAAGGCTGGCATGATAGCATGAGTAGTCGAAAACAAAAAGCAAGGGGTAGTCACCCCCTGTCGCGCCCGACCTCTAATACTGATGCCGGGATGAATATGACCGGAAATATTGTACAGCTCACTATCTGTTTGCATATGAGTAAATGAGAAGGGTCTGTCTTCCAACACCTGTACGACCTTGAGCTTCGAAGGATAGCTCTTAAGAATATCGTGATTACCTTGGACGAGCATGAAGTCAATGGCATCATATTGATCTATGAATTGTACAAAGTCGGCCCACTCCGCATTTTCGTCGCTATGAAACAAATCTCCTAGCAGCAACACCCTCGAAGGCTGATAACGGTGTATGAGTAGTGCAAGATTCTGAAGATCCGCAATGTGTACTTTCCTTGATACCGGTACACCATGCTTTCTAAAATGCCCCGCCTTGCCTAAATGGAGATCAGAAAGAAAAAGGGTTGACCTACGTCCCCAAAAACATGCTTTGTACGGTGAGAGAAGGAATTCTTCGCCTGCGATAGAAACCGACAGGTCACTCACCCGAATACGGAAGCCAGGTCTGTGTCCGATAGAAAAACAGCAGGTACCCTCGAACTTTCAGCTGATCGTCCTCAATCCAAAGTTTACAATCGTACACATTGCCATTCTCCGGATCCAAAATTTCTCCTTTATGAAATTCATCGCCTCCCTTGTTGTACTTCATCTCCGTGATGATCTCCATTCCGATGATTTTTTGACCGTTTAGTTCTCCTTCACACTCCGTACATACCGGGTCTGGATCTTCGTTGGGTTCTCGAAAGAGCTTGACTATTTTCCCATAGTACTTTCCATCGCGTTCAGAAATTTCAACGACGGAGCGAGGTTTTCCCGTTTCGTCATCAATGGTCTTCCACTGGCGAAGAATAGCATCCTGAGAAAACACAATCCCACAAACAAAAAGAAACAACGTAAAAAAAGATAATCGCATACATCAAAGTTAAGTTGAATCGAAAGCATGTTCAAGCTCCATCTGCATTTTTAGTATTCGATCCGTCACATCCTCATTACTTAGCCTCTGTCGCCTGATCACACTGACTAATATGGGAAACGCAAAAGGTGTGGGTTTTTGTACCTCCTTTAATACAATTTTTTGATTGTTAATCCTCCGGACAGCCTCCATAAACCTGGATTGATCCAATTGAAGGTTCATTACTTCATCAATGGCCTGCTGGACAAGTAAGTTGTCTTCATCGTAGGTGTCAAATACTTTGTACAGAATGCCTGAGGAAGCTTGTAAATGCTTTGCTCTAACCGACTTACCGGGATACCCCTGAAAGATCAGACCGGCAATTGTAGCCACATCTCGAAACGTGCGCTGGGCCATCTCGGTCATGTTGATGGATTCTTTTAAATCCTCGAACAAATTTTCCGCTGAGAACAAGTCAAGTTCTAAGGCTTCCTCAATGGCAACCTCCTGATCCGATAACAACTCAAAGCCATAGTCATTCATGGATATCGAAAAGGTGATTTTCTGGGTCTTGCTTAGCCGGAAGGCAATAAGACCTCCCAGTACCTCGTGTACGAACATGCCCTCAAACGTGAAGAAAAAAAGATGATGTCCGTAATCTGTCTCCAGTTTTTCTATTAGCAGGGTGTTTTCACCTGGAATCACCGAGACTTTTGATTGCAAATCAAGAATTGGCCTGATCTTCTGCAACTCTTCGGATTCAAACTTACCGTCTCTTGCGGCCTGAAGTTTGATCCTAATTTGATCGGAGAGCAGTGATGAAAGGGGTAGCCTCCCCCCTCCCCAGGCAGGTGTAAGTCCAGACTTTTTCTTAGACTTCTTGACCAATACCGACATGTCCTTGATCATGATAAACTCCAGGTTTTGTCCCGTAAACCAAAACGTATCGCCCGGATTCAGCTTCGACGCAAAGCTTTCCTCTACCGTTCCCAGATGACCTCCGGAAAGCAAACGAACACTCATTGCCGGATCTCCTACAATAGTCCCAATAGACAACTTATGCCGTAGGGCTGCCTTTTTACTGATAATCTTGTACAGTCCATCTTCCTCATAGACTCGGGCATATTCATCGTATTCTCCCAACGTGCTTCCACCTGTAGTAATAAACTCAATTGCCCAGTTCCATTCTTTACTACTAATTCGTCGGAAACAATAGGTTTCCTTGATTTCCGTAAGTATTTCGATCGGTCTAAAGCCACCACTGACCGACAGTGTAACAAGGTACTGGACAAGCACATCCATGCATAGCTCAAGTGGTTTTCGTTGTTCAAACTTTCCAAGTTGGATGGAATCGCGAAGCGCAGCCCCTTCGATAAGTTCCAGCGAGTGTGTTGGCACAAAGTAAATTCTGCTGGTCTCGCCGGGGCCGTGTCCGCTCCTTCCAGCTCGTTGTTGAAAACGTGAGACGCCTTTGGGACTACCGATCTGAATGACGGTATCAACAGGTCTAAAATCAACGCCCAGATCCAGACTGGAAGTGCATACTACCAATTTTAGCTTTCCAGCGTGCAGGGCATCTTCCACCCACAGACGAATATGTTGATCCATAGATCCATGGTGCATAGCCATCTGCCCCGCAAGCTCCGGGGCCTCTTTTAAAATAGCCTGATACCACAACTCTGTCTGGGATCGTGTATTGGTGAAGAGCAAGGTTGTGGTACTTTGATGGATGATCGGAAGTACTTTGTAAAGCAACTGAATTCCGAGGTAGCCTGACCATGGAAACCGCTCTACCTCTTCAGGTAGGATCGAGTTCACCAGAATCTCTTTTTCAATCTCAGATTTTATGGTGACAGCTTCATCTTTGTAATCTTCACCAAGTAGTACCCTTTTAGCTTGAGGTAAATTCCCGATCGTGGCCGAGATTCCCCAGACTTTCATCGGAGACATTGCCACCTTTTTCAGCCTTGAAAGTGCTAGCTCTGTGGCTACTCCTCGCTTAGTGCCAATAAGTTCATGCCACTCATCGACAATCACGGCTTTCAAGTTTTTGAAATAATTTGGGTAGTCGCTCTGACTCAAAAGAATATGGATACTCTCTGGTGTGATGACAAGGGCTTGAGGGGCTGATTTTTTTTGTTTCTGCCGCTCACTTGTCGGAGTATCTCCCGTTCTCAGCCCTACCTTCCAGCGCAGATCAACTTCATCGCAGAAGGATTGCATGGCATTTTGGATGTCCTTTGCCAACGCTCTCAAAGGTGTGACCCACAGTACCTGAAGTCCGGGTTCTACGTCATGTATTTCTCGCTCTTTCAAAGATTCAAGGGCTGCAGGTACCCAAAGGGCGTACGTCTTCCCGGATCCGGTCGGCGCATTTAGTAGTCCACTCTTGCCCTCAAGGTAGGCTTGCCAGGTTTTCCGCTGAAAATCAAAGACCTCCCATCCTTTCTGATGGGCCCAACTTTCACCTTTCGCTATGATTTCTTCAATGGAATGCATGGGAACAAAAAACGCTGACGGCATTGTCAGTGTTCTAAGTTAGGTTTTAAAAATGCTAATTGCGCTTCATTTAAAATCTCAGTTCTCAGCCCAGGTATCCGATCCACGAAAGCATCCTTTGTACCATGAATAAACAAATACCCCCGTTGATTTATACCACACAAAAAAACCCCGATCTTTCGAACGGGGTCTTCTTCTAATAGTATTTTAATTACTCGGTAATCGAAGCATCGACTTTGACATCTTCCAATTCAGACACTTCTTCAGCGGTTAGCTGGATCTCTTTCGCATCTGTTTCAATGGAGGCATGCCCACCTGTACCGTAGATTTCTCCCAAAATTGGCGCTATCACCAATCCAACCAAACAAGTTAATTTGATCAAAATGTTCATCGAAGGACCGGAGGTATCCTTAAATGGATCTCCAACTGTATCACCGGTGACGGCTGCTTTATGTGCTTCGGATCCTTTGTAAGTCATTTTACCGTCGATCTCAATCCCAGCCTCAAAAGATTTTTTGGCATTGTCCCATGCACCTCCTGCATTGTTCTGGAAAATCGCCCAAAGAACGCCAGAAACAGCCACACCTGCCATGTAACTTCCTAGTGCTTCCGGACCCATCAGAAATCCGATTAAGATCGGAGCAATAATGGTAATGGCTCCAGGTAACATCATTTCTTTCAACGCTGCTTTAGTCGAAATATCAACACACTTTCCGTATTCCGGCTTCCCTGTACCTTCCATGATCCCAGGAATTTCCTTGAATTGTCTACGAACTTCTTTGACCATCTCCATCGCTGCCTTTCCGACAGAGCGCATGGCTAGCGCAGAAAAAACAACCGGTACCATGCCTCCAATAAACAACGCCGCTAAGACGTCGGCTTTGAAGATGTTGATCCCATCAATTCCCGTAAAGGTGACATACGCAGCAAAGAGTGCCAATGCGGTCAAGGCAGCAGAAGCGATAGCAAATCCTTTTCCAATGGCCGCGGTTGTATTTCCAACAGAATCAAGAATGTCTGTCTTTTCCCGTACATCTTCTGGAAGTTCGCTCATCTCCGCAATCCCACCTGCGTTATCAGCAATAGGACCGAAAGCGTCAATCGCTAGCTGCATAGCGGTGGTAGCCATCATCGCCGAAGCTGCTATACCTACACCATAAAACCCTGCTAACTCATACGCTCCCCAAATGGCCCCCGCGAAGAGCAGGATTGGCGCAAACGTCGAAATCATTCCAGTTGAAAGTCCTGCAATGATATTCGTAGCAGCCCCTGTGGCCGAATTTTGCACAATGTCAACCACGGGCTTCTTGCCTAGTCCTGTATAATATTCTGTGAAGTAGGAAATGAGTCCTCCCACTGCTAGTCCCACTAAGACAGCGTAGAAAACACTCAATGAGGTAACCTCTAGTGCTCCCTCGCCAAAAAAGTTCATGGTCATGGTTGCAGGAAGCAACAGATCAATGATGAACCAACAAGCGATGGCAGTCAAAATGATAGATCCCCAGTTTCCTTTATTTAACGCGGTCTGAACTTGAGCTTCCTTTGCGTTATTATCGGAGATTCGGATAAACCATGTACCGATAATGGAAAACAAAATTCCAAGACCAGCAATGACCAAAGGAAGCAAAATCGGTCCGATGCCATCGAATGCATCGTTGATTGATCCTCCCATGTCACGAATTACATAGTTGCCAAGTACCATAGAAGCCAAAACTGTTGCGACGTAGGAACCAAACAAATCGGCACCCATTCCAGCAACATCACCCACATTATCACCTACGTTATCAGCAATCGTTGCAGGGTTTCGAGGATCATCTTCAGGGATACCTGCCTCTACCTTACCCACTAAATCTGCTCCTACGTCTGCAGCTTTCGTGTAAATTCCTCCTCCTACTCTAGCAAAAAGAGCAATGGATTCAGCACCTAATGAAAAACCGGCCAACGCTTCCAATACCACCGTCATATCATCGGTATTGGTCCATGTACCACCCATGAAGTACTGAAACAGTAAAATAAAAATCAAGGACAAACCAAATACGGCAAGACCCGCAACGCCAAGCCCCATTACGGTACCACCCGTGAATGATACCTTTAGCGCCTGAGGAAGACTTGTTCGTGCAGCTTGGGTCGTTCGCACGTTGGCTGCGGTAGCAATCCGCATTCCAATGTTTCCAGCCAAAGCTGAGAAAAAAGCCCCAATGACAAATGCAATGATGATAAACCAATGCGTGGTTTCAACAAGGGAAGAAATGACTCCCAGCAAAACACCGGCAATTACAACGAAGATCGCCAGAATACGGTATTCAGCACTTAAGAAGGCCAAAGCCCCTTCGCGGATGTGATTGGCTAGCGTTTGCATTTTTGCCTCTCCGGCATCTTGACTGTTTACCCAACGGGACTTAACAATCATCACCAGGAGGCCAACGATACCCAGGACGGGCACCAAATAAAGAATTTTATCCATGATTTTTTATATGGTTTTCAAAAAACAGGCCGCAAAGATAGGCTTTCTCTAATTTTATGAAAACAGTAAATGAGGATAATCAAATCATGTCAGCTTAGAGCTTGCATTGATGTAATTCAAGAATTCATTTCGAATACTCATATCATCAAATTTCCCGCTGAAGAAAGAGGTCCCTGTTTTGCTATTGGTATCTTGAACACCTCTGGAGGACACGCACAGATGCACAGCATCCAGTACTACCGCAACGTCTTCCGTTTGCAATATTTCCTTCAACTCATTACCAATTTGCATAGTCAGCCTTTCTTGCACTTGAGGTCGCTTTGCATAGTACTGTACAATTCGATTGATCTTGGAAAGGCCAATTACTTTTCCACTTGAATAGTACGCCACATGCGCTTTACCAATAATCGGCACAAAATGATGCTCACAGTTGGAATAGAATGTAATGTCTTTTTCCACCAACATTTCTTTGTACTTGTATTTATTGTCAAACAACTTGACATCAGGTTTATTGGCAGGATTCAATCCTGAGAAGATTTCCTGCACATACATTTTAGCAACTCTGTAAGGGGTCCCCTTCAGGCTATCATCTTCCAAATCCAATCCCAGGATTTGCATGATCTCTTTGAAGTGCTTTTGAATAAGCTCAATCTTCAGCTCGTCGTCCTGCTCAAACGCATCTGGTCTAAGTGGGGTATCTATTGACCATCCTGAGTGGTCATCTCCATTTTGTTCGTACTCAAGCTGGGTATTCAACGAAGTTTCTTTCTGTTTCATAAAGGGTTATTTTGATCTCAAACTCCTCTTCGATTCGTTCTCGCAACAGATCGTAGATTACGATTGCAATGTTCTCTGCGGATGGATTGAGATTTTTGAAATCTTCTGTGTCTAAATTTAAATTTTTGTGGTCAAATCTGTCTATTACCAATTCCTTGATAAGATCTGACAATTTTTTCATGTCGTAGACGTATCCGGTTCTAGCATCAACCTCACCGGTGAGCTTCACGAACACTTCATAGTTATGACCGTGCCAGTTGGGGTTATTGCATTTTCCAAAAACCTCCTCATTTTGCTCGTCACTCCATGCAGGGTTGTGAAGTCTATGTGCAGCATTAAAATGCTCTTTTCTAAAAACGGATACTCGAGGCATGTTGTAAATTTCGGTAGCTATAACACAAGCTAAACCCAAGATGTTTCAACGAACCACGAATATTTGTCGTGTGCCTGTCTCTGTAGGATGCGATCTAAGTCTTGTTACGTCCCAGAAAGCCCGATTATTCCATCATTAAAACTTTCCAGGCCGTATCTACTTCCCCTTCGTTCAACAAGTCTGCGGCCAGCTTGTGGAGCTCGAGATGAATGTTCTCTTCATCGTCAAATGAATCAAGAATGGCACGCACTTCCGGTTCATTTGCAAAGTCATTGAGTTCCTCTTCATCGGGTAACTTTTCCACGTTGCCCAACATCCCTAAGTGGTTGCCGGTCAGAACAGTACTCATGCGTATTTTGTCTGGAATCTGATCTATTCCTATGCCCATGGTTTTAATCGGTTTGGCTACTTCAAATATAGCATCTCTTGAGGCCCGAACATACCAGTCGCCGCCCATTCTACCAACTGCATCCATGGTGTTTGGATCGATCCTTCCATTTGCATCTAGTATTTCGTCTTTGATGTGAATCCGCAGCACTTCACAAAAAACTAACTGACCTGCTCCACCATTTTCTCCTAGTGACTTGACCTCATTGACGGCACATTCAAATGCTATCGGAGCTTCCTTGACATAAGGTGGCTTCACAATGTCCGATGGTTCCTCGGAGAATCCAGCTTTGATAAACTCATTAACACCTTTGTCATACTCAGTACTACTCAATGACATTTGGTGTACCATGTCATAGGAAACGATATTAACAGTCACTTCCGGGTGTTCCAATACATTTTGCAACGTGTGTTTCGTTGTATTGTCTCGACCTCTGCGAGCCGGTGAAAAAATCAGTATCGGAGGGTTAGCACTAAATACATTGAAGAAGCTGAATGGGCTAAGATTTACATTGCCTTGCGTATCAATCGTGCTTGCAAAGGCAATAGGTCGTGGTGCTACTGCGCCTAGTAAATAGCTGTGAAGTTCAGGAACGGTAACTTCATTGGGATTTATGGTCATATGGTTCGAATTTTTCTTGCGGGATTCCCGGCATAAATACCCGGTTCCTTAATGTCTTTTGTGACGACAGCACCAGCTCCGATTACCGTACCGTCACAAATGCTTACCGGTAAGATAGTAGCATTAGATCCGATCGAAACACGGTTTCCAATCTTAGTTTCTTTCCACTTAGAAGCGTCTCCACCTGCCGGCCCTCCATCCGCGAAAAGATCATTGACAAACATCACTCCATGGCCAATGAAGCAATCGCTGCCAATTTCAACTAACTCGCAGATAAATGCATGAGACTGCACTTTCGTCCGTGCCCCAATTCTTACCCCTTTTTGAATTTCGACAAAAGGGCCCACAAAGACGTTTTCATCCAACTCGCAGCCATAAATATTTGAAGGCATCACAACCTTAACAGACTTATGGGCAACAACGTCCTTGATCCCTGATTCGATAACTTTCATCCAGATAACTTTCCGACTACTTGCAATTTCTCAAAAACTTTCGAATCATGTGGGGCTTGACGTAGTTCTTCCGTTAGATCTTGACCAGCCCAGTGTTCGTAATGCTTGCCGTCTCTCCATAATCTCGAGGTAGAAACATCGTAAATGGTTCCTTCAAAGGCGATCCAAATCTCTTCTCGGTCCTGCCCATTTCGAAGTGCCAACTGCTGAATGGTGTAATCGTTCATAGAAATCTAATGATTGAGATGCCTGCTCCGCCTCTATCAGCGTGTTCATCCGAAATAGACGCAATACGCGGATGCTCCTTAGCAATACTCCGTACAACATCGCGTAAAACTCCATATCCCTTGCCATGTACTATCCGCACTTCATCAACGCCGACCAGCAATGCTTCGTCCAGAAAGGCTTCCACTTTCATCATTGCTTCTTCCGCCCGCATCCCCAGAATACTCATTTCATGGCGAAAATTGACCATTTTCTTACTAACATCAATTCCCAGCTTCTTTACTTTCTTCTTGTAGCTGACTTGTGGACCGGTAGTGGCAATCTGAAGTTTATTGGTTGAAACAATTGATTTAAGGGACCCAAAAAGCACTTCTGCCTGCTTACCTTTAATCTTCTGAATGGTGCCAATGGTATCTTGGCCAATCATGTTGACAGAATCACCAATTTTCAGTGTAACCACTTTTTTGTCGACCACATCCTTCATCACAAGCTTCTTCTTTTCTAAGTTCTTTCTTGCCCTCTGAGTGGCCTCTTTTGCAGCCTTATTTTCCTTGATTTCACGGATAACCTTTTCGACGTCTTTATTGGCCCCATCCAGTATTCTTTTCGCTTCCTGACGGGCCTCTTTCAGGATATTCTTGCGGTCCTCTTCAACCATCGATCGAAGTGCTTCGTAGTCTTTTCTTGACTTTACCAATTCAGATTGATCTTTGTCCATCTTCTTGATAAGTTTATCGTACTTGCCTTTTTCCTTTTCCAGCTGATTGAGCAGTTTATCGTAGTCCACGTGGGATTTCCCTATGTTTTTCTTAGCCTTTTCAATGATCTCCGTTGGTAATCCAATTTTTCCTGCAATTTCAAAAGCAAAAGAGCTTCCTGGCTTGCCAACTTCCAATTCAAATAAAGGTTCCAAAGCCTCCTGATCGTACTTCATTGCTCCATTGATCAGACCTGGCGTTTCATCCCCAATTTTCTTGAGGTTTTGGTAGTGCGTAGTAACGAGACCGACGGCTTTCTTCTTGTTCAATTCTCCCAGTACGGATTCGGCAATTGCCCCACCAAATTGCGGCTCTGTTCCCTTTCCAAACTCGTCGATGAGGAACATTGTATCCTTTTGCGCATTTTTCAAAAAATACTTCATTGACGTCAGGTGGGCACTGTAGGTACTCAAATCATCTTCGATGGATTGGGTATCTCCAATATCGATGAAAATCGATGAAAAAATACCTGGCTTGCTTTCTTCCTCTGCAGGGATTGGGAGCCCGGATTGAATCATGTACTGCAAAAGCCCTACAGTCTTTAGCGCTACGGACTTACCACCAGCATTTGGGCCTGAGATAATGAGTATCCGATTCTCTCGATCAAGTCTCAAATTCAATGGCACTACAGGTTTGCCTGAATCTTTGTTTGCTAAATACAATAGCGGGTGCACGGCGTTGACAAACTCAACAGTCGCATCTCCTTTGAGATCGGGAATCTTGGCAGCCAGATGGTCAAGTAGCTTGGTTTTCGCATAGATGAAATCGAGTTTCTCCACCAGACCTACCCCTTTCAGTAATCCAGATAGGTTCTCCCTGACTAAATCAGAGAGTTGAATTAAGATCCTGATAACTTCTCTTCTCTCCCGATACTTTAGTTCCTGTACCTGGTTATTGAGTTCAAGAATTTCGCCCGGCTCTAGGAATACCGTTTGGCCTGTCGCAGACTCATCGTGTACAAATCCTGGGATTCTCTTCTTATGCTCCGCTTTGATCGGAATCACAAGCCTACCGTCACGAACGGTCAGCATGCTGTCATCGTCTGTAAGCTCGTCTGATTTTGCTTTCTTGAGAATTTTCTGAATTACAGACCGAACAGCACGTTCGCTCTTGGTAATGTTGAGCCGGATAGAAGCAAGTTCGCTGGAGGCACTGTCTTTAACCTCACCTCGCTCGTCAATGGTATTTTCGATTGCCGTCACCAAGCTTGGCTCTAGTTCAATACCATGCACCAGGCTTGAAAGTTCGGGATAGGTCTGCTCTTCACTAAAAAAAGAAAGCCAGGAAGACAACGTGACCACGCCACGCTTAAGGTCATGAAAGTTTGTCGGATCCAGGAACGTACCGGGTACTTTTATCTTGGTTAAATATGCTTCAAAGTCCGAAAATTCAAATAAAACCTTGCCATTTGCATCAGACTTCAACCTGACCATCTCTTTGACTTGCGTCAACCATTTGGTTACACTGCTTATTTTATCTGTTGGCTTGATCTTTAAGGCAAGCGCTGCACCTTTCTGACTTTGGCAAAAGCCTGAAAGCAGTGCTTTAATCTGATCGAATCCTAGCTTGGATTCAATATCATGCGGATAGACTCTCACTCCGAGGTGATCTTTTCTTTTTGAAGAAGACTATCCACGACAGCTTTGTAGATCTTTTCAAATTCCCTTGGATGATCTAAGTAATAGTTGAAACTGGTTTCATATTGTTCCACCGTAATTTCCATCTCCGCAAAGAGCTTTTCTTCAAAGTGATCAAATACTCGTTGGGACGAATCTAAGGGCATTATGGGAATTTCTGAGATCTTAGCTTCTAACAGATGCACCTCCATTAAAAGCTTCGTCATTTGCTGAGGAGTCATCAAATTTTCAGGTTGATCAGACGATCCACAGGCACTTAGTATTACAAGAGCGGTTAAAAAAAAGTTTTTCAAAACGAACTATAACTTATTGAGATTATAATTTTGGGCGTTTAATGGAAAGATCATCTGCGTTTGCAAAGATCATACAAGTCTATCAATTAACAAGAGTACCATTATAATGCCAATGTGACTCCGAGGTAGCAATGAAAGACATAATAAAAAAGCTAAGAAGGTACGAGATTAGAATTAGGAAGGCCATTAACTCTCAAATGCAGGGTGATTTTCACTCGATATTTAAGGGCTCCGGGTTGGAATTTGACGACGTCAGACCTTACCAATGGGGTGACGACATTCGAAATATCGATTGGAGGGTTACGGCCAAAGGGCATGGCACTTTCATGAAAACCTTCATCGAAGAGAAAGAACAAACCGTTTTTTTTCTTCTGGACGTGTCCGCATCACAGGAAATTGGTAAGGACAAAAAGCAAAAGATTGATCTTGCCAAGGAAGTCACAGGACTCTTGTCCCTCGCTGCAATTCGTGAAGGAAGCAAGGTTGGCGTTCTCTCCTACTCCGATCAGGTTGAAGATTATGTGAAGCCTGGAAAAAGCATCAAACATGCCTATGAGATCATCAATAGGCTTTTCTCAATGAAGAGGAAGTCAAAAAAGACGAATCTTGATGGCGCCATAAAATATACGCTCAACCTCCTTAATCGTAAGGCAATCATTTTCATGGTTTCAGACTTTATTGACGAAGGTTTTACACACTCCTTACGTGGATTGGCTCGGAAGCATGACTTAGTAGTGGTGCACATTTCAGACAAGAGTGAATCTGCCATTCCACATTTGGGCATTGTGCCGCTTCTAGAAAAGGAATCCGGAAAAACGGTGTGGCTCAATACTTCTTCTTCAGAGTTCAAAAGTGTAGTTGAGAAGACACACGGAAAAAACAAAGATTCGCTCGAAGACTTTTGCAAACGCAATGACGTCAACTATGTAGCGATTGGAACAGACGACGAGTATGTTCCAAAATTGATCAGGTTATTCAGACACAGAAATAGAGGCAATGCAAGAAAGACCAGGTAAACTGTTTTGTTTCATATTGCTGCTGTTCTCGCTAGCTTCCCATGCACAGGAAATCCAATTCAGGGGAGGTTTTGTGGAAGACAGCCTCGTGATTGGCCAAAAAGTCAACTTCTGGGTCAGTGCGAATTATCCACCAGACTTGGAGATGGTCTTCCCTGACACCAACTCGCTATTTGCCTCATTTGAATTTGCTGGTAAAACCTATTTCCCGACCGAACTCAAAGATGGGCTCGCGTATGACAGCACAGTCTATGCATTGCAATCCTTCGAAATTGACCCGGTACAATACCTGCAACTGAATGCATTTATCCTTTCAGAAACTGACTCAACGATCCTGACTACGGCACTTGATTCCATCTACTTGACAGAACTGGCTCCAGCAGTTTCGGACACTACCAAATTAAAGACCAATCTGGATTATCAAGCGGTAACCAGGCAATTCAACTACCCGTTGATGTACTACGTTTTGGGTGGGCTGGTCATTGTATTGCTCATTGTTGCTCTCATCTTTGGAAAACGGTTTTTGCAGTATTTGCAGGTACGAAGACTCGAAAGAGATTATCGAACGTTCTCCGAAGCATTTACGCAGTACATCCAGCAATTGAAAAACACTCCCGAACCGGATACCGCTGAAAAAGCCCTATCAATCTGGAAGAAATACCAGCAAAGACTGGATCGAATGGCATTTTCTTCGTTGACCACCAAGGAGATCCTGGCGCTCGGCTTCACGGAGGAATTAAAAGAACCTCTAAGGGAAATCGACCGTGTGGTCTATGGGAAGAGAGTCCAAGAAAACATTTATCAGGACTTTCAACAAATCGAGGATTTTGCAGACGATCGTTTTCAGAAAAAAGTAGCGGAAATCAAGTATGGAAAGTAAGGTAGAAAGTTGGTTCTCACTGCATTGGTTCAAGCCTGAGATCTTCAGAAATTTTGAATGGCAATATCCATTTTGGTTCTATGCCATCCTTCTAATCCCATTCCTATTTATTCTTCGGTGGATCATCTCAACGCAATTGAACCAAAAGCTACCTATCGCGCTGAGCAAAAAGAATTTGAAAAGTGATCCAATTACGATCCTTAGATTCATTCCACCCGTATTTTTCATTTTAAGTATTGTCCTGATGGTGGTAAGCCTTGCCAGGCCGCAGACCACCAACGAACAAGTTGAGCAGTGGAGCGAAGGCATTGACATCGTCATGACCATCGATATCTCCGAATCCATGCGGATTGAAGACTTTAAACCCAATCGTTTGGAAGCTGCCAAAGAAGTGGCAAACGACTTTGTGGAAGGGCGCTTTCAGGACAGAATTGGTTTAGTGATCTTCTCCGGAGATGCATTGCCGACGTGTCCACTTACCACAGATTACGGGTTGCTCTATGAAATGATCGACGATATTAGTTTTGACAAGATTGAAAGTAGGGGTACCGCCATTGGTAATGCGATCACCTCTGGGATCAACTTTCTCAGAGAATCTGTTTCGGAATCTAAGGTCATGATCCTTTTGAGCGATGGTGACAATACTGCCGGAAATGTTGATCCGATTACGGCCGCGAACCTGGCCAACGCCTATAACATCAAAATGTATGTGATCGCCATCGGACGAGACGGCAAAGTCCCCTTTGGAACCGACTTTTTTGGACGACCACGCATGGTGGAAAATCAATTTGACGAGACCACACTGCGTGAGATTGCCAAGATTGGAAAAGGGAAGTTTTATCGTGTTTCTGATAAGGATGCGCTCATAGGGGTCTTCAATGAAATTGACCAATTGGAAAAAGCAGAAATTAAAGAGACGCGCTACAAAGACACCACAGACTTCTACTATGTCTACCTAAAATGGGCTGCCATTTTCCTGTTGCTTTGGCTGCTTACAAAGTCAACATTTGTGACAAACGTACTGACAGATTGACTCACCCTTTAGGGGTGATTTTAGCTTTCACCTCTCAAATCACCCTGTCTGGGTGAAACTAGAATCTGCTTTTTACTTGAGCTTAGTATCACTCTTGTCCCAAGGAGTACATTGTTTAACTACTGAGTAAAAGTATCATGAGTACACACAAAAGACTGCTGCTGATAACAGCATTACTGGTTTTATTACATGAAGCCAAATCACAAGGCGTAGGTATTGGCGTGGAAACACCCAATCCTAACGCAGTATTAGAGCTGGTTAGCCCCGACAACAACCAAGGGCTTCTGGTTCCCAAACTTACTACCGCCCAACGGACGGCAACGTCCTTCACCGACAATCTGACATCCAATGAAAACGGACTACTTGTTTATGACTTGGATGAGGATGCCTTTTACTTTTGGATCAATTCTCAATGGATGTCTATGCAGACTGCGGTCAATGTGTCAGCAGGTACAGGTATTCAAATTGTTGACGGCGAGATTTCCAATACAGGAGATCTGGATGCCACAAACGAACTGCAAGACATCTCTCTTTCAGGAAGTCAACTAAGCCTGTCTGATGGAAGTACTGTCGATCTAAGTACCATCGATACAGATACCCAGTTATCCGAGTCAGAAGTGGATGCCTTCGTTTCAAACAATGGCTTCCTAACTGCTGAAGACGACCCCTCTGTTCCCACCAATTTGAAAGACGGCGTAGATTGGAATGAAATAGCCAGCGTTCCAGCAGATCTTGCCGACGGAGATCAAGACACCCAACTAACGGAAGCCGAAGTAGATGCGTTCGTAAGCAACAATGGTTTTCTAACCGATGAAGTGGATGGAAGTCTCACCAACGAAATCCAAGACCTGGAGCTTGATGGAAATACCTTACGAATAACCAATAACGCCTCTGCCACAGACATCGACTTAGCACCTTTTGCAGGAGTCAACACGGATGAGCAAAACCTTTCTTTCGACGGCTCAAGCATCAACATCACAAATGGATCCGGCATCGATGTAAGCACTTGGGATACCGATGGCAGTGACGACTTTTCCGGAAACTACGCAGATTTAATTGGCATTCCAACCAATCTTGACACTGACTCCTCGGATGACTTTGACGGAGAATTTTCAAGCTTAAACAATGTACCGGCTGGATTAGCAGATGGAGATGACGTGGACGATGCAGACGCGAATCCCACCAACGAAATCCAGGACCTGGAGCTGGATGGAAACACCCTGCGAATCACCAACAATGTGAGTGCTACTGACATCGATCTGGCTCCCTTCATGGGATCAAATACCGATGAGCAAACCCTAAGTTTATCGGGATCAAACCTCACGATCTCTGGTGGTAACACCATCGACGTTAGTTCAATTGATACTGATACGCAATTGACAGACGGAGACATCGCTGCATTAGGGTACATCAAAACAGATTCGGATAATCAAACCATCGATGTACTACAACTTAGTGGTACGGAACTGCAAATCTCACTCGAAGGCGATGGAGAAGTTACACAAACGCTTGAGCTTGGCGCTTTGCAAGATGGCTTTGAAGCCAATACAGACAATCAGGATCTAAGCCTATCCGGAACAACGCTTAGCTTGACTGGTGACGCAACCACAGTCGACCTTTCCGGACTCCAAGATGGTACTGGAACCGACGATCAAAATGCCTCTGAAGTTGACGTGACGCCAAGTGGTGACCTGACATCAACAG
>CAZQJU010000059.1:0-22328 GCA_964593185.1 uncultured Roseivirgaceae bacterium | reverse complement strand
AAGTAAGTGTCATCCCAATCTCGTAAAAAGGGAATGTCATCCTGAGCCCGTCGAAGGGTGTAGCTGAGAAAACGGACTCTTAACCTGTCGTCTTCGATGAACTCAGACTGACGCAATAGGTACATGTTATCCTGAACCTACCAACGGCAGGCAGGTTTATTTCAGGGTCTTCGGAAAATTCCAACAGAAAGAAAGATGCTGAAACAAGTTCAGCATGACTGTTCTTTTTGTAAAGCATTACTCCAAGTAAGTGTCATCCCAATCTCGTAAAAAGGGAATGTCATCCTGAGCCCGTCGAAGGGTGAAGCCAAGAAAAGAATCCTCAATATCGCGTGCTTCGTTCTAGCCCTTGACAAGCAATGAACATATGCTTAGTAATGCCATACGGTAATCGCTACTTTTTCCGTCCTGCCCGCTCCCAGAGCACACTCTGATTGCCTTTTAGGTAGCGGACCAGTCCCCGATACACGGACACATTCATAAACGTAAAATAGAACGGGATAAACAAGGCCTTCACTTTGATCTTTCGCTTCTGGAGCAAGTACCCTGCAATGGCTGCCAAGTAAAACAGGGCCTGAGCGACGAGAAACAGGCGGAAAAACAGGGAATCCAACGCGAGAACGTAATTGAAGATCAGCAGGAGCGGAAGTACAAAAGGCGTGACCGCCCAGCGCAGTACGCGATGGGAGATGTATTGAAAGCTGAGCCACCCGAACTTGAAAATGTTCAGCAGTTTACGAAGTTTCCACATGGCCTGGAAGCCACCGGCTGCGATTCGAACCTTTCGTTTGGACTCCTCCTGGATATTCTCTGAACTATTTTCTACCGCATAGGCATCCGGCTCATAGGCCGTTCGATAGCCTTTGGAGGAAATCGACAGGCTTAAGTAGAAATCTTCGATCAACATGTTGGTGTCCACTTTCTCGTAGAGCTCAGTGCGAATGGAGAACAGCTCGCCTGCGGCACCTACGACCGAGTACAGCTGATAGTCGTACTTTTTTAGGAACGATTCGTACTTCCAGTAAAACCCTTCACTCGAAGCAGAACTATCTTTTTCATCTTGTCGCACTCGTTTTTCGCCTGCTACACACCCCACTTTTGGATCGTGATAATGTCGGACAATGTTGTTGATGGCATCTGGATTCAATTCGGTGTTGGCATCGGAGTAAATGACGATCGGGGAGGTGACATGCTCCATTACCCGATTGACTGCATGGATCTTCCCATTCCGCTGAGCTTCGTGAAACAAGCGCACCCGAGGATACTTACCAACCAGGTCCGGCGTACGGTCAGAAGAGCCATCGGTAACGATCCATAAATCGTATTTCTCAGACGGATAGTTTAGTGCCAGCGAATTGGCAATTTTATCTTCAATAAAATCCTCTTCATTGTACGCGGCAATGATGTGCGTCACATTGGGCGGTGGATGTTTTTCATAGACAGAATTGCTGATCTTTGAACCTCTCACTTTGACCAGTAGGAGCAAAACGAGGCCGTATCCAACGAACGTATACAATACGATACCCAAAAGAATCCAAAAGCTGAGCGCCATTTACTGAAATGGTTTGTAGTGTTTTTCGTCTGCCAAAGCTAGCATAGGATGGTCGCCCTTTGTATCCCCATACGCAATTACTTTATCGTAATCTTCCAGGGTAAACGCTTGTCGGATTCTTCGCACTTTTTCTTCCCCGTTGCAGTTGATGCCGTCAATAGCGGCAAAGCGATCGCCGGCAAAACGTAGTTTTGTGGAAATCACCTCAATTCCGTACCTATCAGCCCAGGGAATAATCCAGTTTTCAGGAGAAGCCGAAACAATCGCAACTTTGTTTCCAAGTTTCTGATGCGCTGCTAGTTCTTTCAGTGCCAAGTGTCTAATCAACTCAGGAACGCGATCGTTTGCGAACTTCTCACACAGTTTGGTAAATCCTGCCTCGGTTTTTTTTCCAAAGAAAAATCGAATGAATTGTTCTTTGCCAGTTTGCTTACTGATCAGCTGGAACTTCATGCATACGAAAACAGGAAGAAAAAGCGCCATTTTCGTGAGGTAAGTCAATGTGCCGGAGGAAAATTTAGCAATCTCTAGTAGGGTATCTTTTGTAGTGATCGTCCCGTCGAAGTCAAAGAGGACCAATTGTTTCATTTTTCAGGGAGATAAAAAATTGATTGAAAGGTTGATAAGACTCAAATTAGTCGAAAAATAGGCTAAGCGTCTGTTGATTAGATGATTTGTGCTCATTTCACGATGAATAAATTTTATCCCTCGTAAACCTTGCTATTTTTGTATAACTTGTAATACTTACACCTACGTCTGCCGCTATGAACTTCCGTAAAGTACTACTAATCTTATTGACTGCTCATATTTTACTTTTTGCCAAAGCGCAGAACGGTCCTGGAGGGGTATCAAGTGACCTTATTCTATGGCTCAAATCCGATGCAGGAGTGTTTGAGGATGCAGGAACGGATCAAGCTGAAGACAATGATAATGTAGTACAATGGAACGATCAGGCAGGATCAAATAATGTAGCTCAGGACATACTGAACACTGCAAATCAGCCGGTCTATGTGGAAACGTTTGGTATGTTTACTGCTCCGGATGTCTTCAATGGTTACCCCCTAGTGCAGTTTAGCCCTACAATGACCGACGATGATTGGCTACAAACAGCTTCAACGAATTTTTTTACAGATAATGGTGACTACACGAAAATTGTAGTTCACTCTCTCTTTGGGGTCGTTACGCCTTCTCAAAACCTTGTTTCAGCAGGGCCTTCCGGAGGTGGAGGTTTTCTTGGAAAGGCAATGTTTTACGCAACTGGTATGGGAGGGCAAGAACTTCAAATAGAGCATGATTTTACTAACGTTGGTACTTATTTTGTCCCATTGGAATTAAATGTGGCATCGATAGCTACCGCACGCTACGAAGGCGTAGGCGGAAACTATTTGGTAGGAAGAGACGGTGACGATGCCAGCGGTACGAATATTCAGAGCTACACGGATGGTAGTGAGATACAGATCGGTGCTTTCAAAAGTAGTGGAGGGCTGGACGGGGCTATTGCAGAGGTTGTGGTTTTTGACAATGATATTAGTGACGCAAACCTCCAGAAGGTATTGTCTTATCTGGCGATCAAATATGGTATGACTTTAGATGACCAGGATTACGTAGCCAGTGATGATGAAGTGGTTTGGGATTTTAGCGCAAATAGTACTTACCATAATGGTTTGGCGGGCATCGCTCGGGATAATGGTAGTTCAGGCTCTAGTTTCGAACAATTGTCATCCAAAGCCAACCCAACGGTAGCAACGGATATCGTTTCCATCTCTACAGCTTCGTTTTCAGCGGATCTGACTTATTTTTTATGGGGCAATGACAACGGGTCTGCTACGGCTACAACTGCGACGGGCGCACAGTCAGATAGAGTGCGATTGCAAAGAATCTGGAAAGCACAAGAAACGGGGACAGGAGGCGATGCGGGAGACCTGACGCTTGAGTTTGATATTTCAAGTGTGCAGTCTTCGGTTAGTTCAGCTGGTGATGTCACACTGTTGGTGGACGGAACAGACGTTGACTTTAGCGATGTGACCCCCATTGCCGCTACTAGCTTGGTCAGTAATGTGGTCACCTTTACTGGCGTGAACATTGCAGATGGAGACTTTTTTACAATAGGTCTCCCACCTCCACCAGGACCAGGTGGAGTTAGTACAGATTTGGTTTTGTGGTTAAAAGCGGATGCCGATGTCTTCTCAGATGCAGGATCAACACCGGCCGTTGACACGGATGATGTACTTCAATGGAATGACCAGTCCATTGCAGGTAATCACGTAGAGCAGATTGTGGATGCGAACGACGAACCCACTTTTGTGACATCAGATAATCTATTCAATGGAAAGCCGTACGTTACTTTTGATAATAGTGATTGGCTGGAAACCTCAAGTAGTGATTTGATCGGAAACAACGGCAGTTATTCGAAGATTGTGGTGCATGCCATTGAATTGGCTGCGGCTCGAAACAACCTGATCTCAGCAGGTACAGGAGCAGGAGCAGGAAGCCATGCTTTGTTCTATGATCAAGATGATCAGGTGGAGATTTTTCATAATGCAAACGTACGTGAAATAGATGTTTCACAGAACACTGCCTTGCAGACTTCTACCCTTGTAAGCGCTCGGTATGAGTCCGGTAGTCCGGGCAATTACACATTGGGTCTAGACGGAAATGTGTCGCTAAGTGGAACGATTCCCTCCTTTACCGACGGGGCACCCATCCAAATTGGCAACTTCATAAGTGGGAATTTCGGAGGGGCACAAATAGCGGAAGCAATTCTGTTCAACAACAATATTTCGGATAGTGAACTGCAGAAAATATGGTCGTATTTGGCGTTGAAGTACAATATGACTTTAAGTACGACTGACGCGTTAGCAACCATTGAAGAAGGGGACTATATCGCCAGCGATGATGCGGTGGTTTGGGACTTTAGTTTGAATAACGCCTATCACAATGACGTGGCAGGAATCGCAAGGGATAATGGCACAGGAGGCTCTGATTTTTCGCAAAGCACCGCGCAGTCCAAGTCTGATGATGCTATTTTGACCGTGACTGCAGATGCACTCAGCAGCGATCTTCAGTATTTTATGTGGGGAAATGACGATGGCGCCTTAGATGCGACTACAACCACAGGAGCTGAGTCAGGACGCGAGCGATTGACACGGATTTGGCGGGCACAAGAGTCAGGTACCAATGGAGATGTTGGGAACCTCACATTGGAATTTGATATTTCAGATGTTCCCAATGTAGCAATTACTGCAAGTGACATAACATTGATTATTGATGACACTGATACAGATTTTAGTGATGCAACCACCGTCGTTTCCGGAGCAAGTATTACCAACGAAGTAGTCACTTTTACGGGCGTAAATATTGGAAATGGCGATTTCTTTACCTTAGGGTTTCCGATACCCCTTGGACCCGGAGGGATTACTACAAATCTCCGAATGTGGTTGAAGGCAGATGCTGAGGTTTACACAGATGCAGGTGCTACTTTGGCCGTCAACAACGACGCTGTACAACAATGGAATGACCGATCGGTTAGCGAATTCGACGTATTTCAAATGACGGGTGGCACGCAGCCCATTTACCAGACCGACGCGATCAATTTTAATCCGGCATTAGTATTTGATGGTGCCAAATCGATGAACTCCACCCTATCGGGTGTTATTGGTGATGATAATCCATACACCAAGATCGTGGTGCATCGATACGACAATGCATTTGCGAGAAACAATCTTTTGTCCGGCGGAGGCGGATCTACACACGCGATGTGGTATGATGCAAGCAACGCGTTAAAAGGATCTCACGATTCGGGTACAAGTAACTTTTTGGATGGCGGAGCTACAACGACGGAGCAATACTATATTGGCAGTATCCGGTACGACGATACGGGATCCTTACTAAACTATTCACGGATCGATGGAGAGGTGGTTGATTCAAATACGACCAATGCTTCCTTTACCGATTCAGGACCAATTTATGTAGGTTCATTTAATGGAACGTTTCGCCTAAATGGCCAGATAGCTGAGGCCATTGTCTTTGATCGGGCAATCAGTGATGCAGATGCACAGATAATCGATTCGTACTTGGGAATCAAGTATGGCATCACGTTGGATCAAACCTCCGGAGGTTCTGACTACTTTGCATCCAGTGGAGCAGAGATTTGGGACAAAGATGCCGCAGGCGCTGCCACGTATGACAATGACATTGCTGGAATCGGAAGAGACGATGCAACGGAATTGTCTCAAACAAGATCAAGATCGCAGAATGAGGATGCCATTGTTACGATAGATAAAGGAGGCTCATTTGATGCTGATTTTGATTTCCTTGTCTGGGGCAATGACGACGGCTCAACGGAATTGACGGCGACAGGAGCGGAGACCGGGCGAGTACGGTTGACAAGAATTTGGGCGGCACAAGAGACTGGAGAAACTGGGTCTCTTGCCATTGCATTTGATCTTTCAAATCTGTTCAGGATTCCAAATATCGACCTTCTTGATGCAAGTGACTTTACCCTACTGGTGGAAAATGCGGGGGACCTCGATTTTAGTGATGTGACGCCAATTGCAGCGGACTCATATACCGATCTGGTCGTGACTTTTAATGGCGTAGATTTAGCGGATGGAGATATTTTTACAATCGGTGTTACGACACCTGGCGGCCCCGCTGGACTCAGTGCCAACTTGGCTTTTTGGTTGAAAGCAGATGCCGGAGTATTAAGCGAGTACATTTCCGACGAATCACTTACAGAGGCGGCTGACGGTAACGCAGTTGTTCGTTGGTTGGATCAGACAATTGGGAATCAGGACTTTCAGCAGCTAGCAATCCCAAGTCAGCCTTCCTTTGTCAATAACGATGCAAACAACCTGAATTTTAATCCGGTAGTAGAATTTGACGATGATTTTTTCGGATCAGTGAATACTGGGCTGATTGGAGATGATGCAGATTATACTAAGGTCGTTGTACACATCCCGGATGAGGTATCTACAGACATCAATAATCTGTTGTCAAGTGGTGGATCAGGTACTCATGCCATGTGGTATGGAACGACCGGACCAACAGCTACAGATCGGCTAGCAGCTACACATACGCCCCCAACAAACTTTATAACCTACGATCAGGCACAAAGCTCGAGCACGCCCTACATTGGGATAGTTCGGTATGACCCTTCTGTTGAGAACGTAATCAGTGTTAACGGAGACGAAGCCACTAGAAATACAACCACGGACACGTTCACAGACGATGGAGAAGCCACCTTGATTGGTGCTTTCGGTGGCGGCGCGTTTCGTTTTGATGGAAAGATGGCCGAAGTGATTTTATATAATGAGGGGCTTTCGGACGCAAACTTGCTAATCCTGCAGAGCTACCTTGCATTAAGGTATGGCATAACGCTCGACCAAACTAGCGGTGGATTGGACTACGTGGCTTCTGATGGATCTACTGAAATGTGGGACAAAGATGTATCTGGTGCCACAACCTACAACAATGACATTTTTGGCATTGGTCGGGATAAAACAGGCACCCTTTTTCAGAATAAATCAAAGAGTTCGAATGCTGATGGTGTAATCACCATTGCAAATGAATCGATCAGTTCACCGGTTGCGGTAACGACGGACTTGACCTTTTTGACGATTGGCAATGACAACGATGATGACGGTACAATTGCCGAGGTTGTAGAAGGTGACCTTTCAGGTATTGACAATCGTTTGGATAGAGAGTGGAAAGTGTATACGAATGCGTCATTTACATTGGAAATGGAATTTGACCTAACGGGCCTGAGTCTAAGTACGGACATCAGTGACTTTGTGCTTCTTGTTGATCGAGATGGTGACGGAGACTTTAGTACCGGAGACATTGATAACTACTTACCCTCTGGTCTTAGCGCAGATATCTTGACCGTATCCGGAGTAGTATTCGAAACAGGAGATGTATTCACCTTGGGTACATCGCGTACATTGTCAGCTACTCCGGGAGGAGTGGCCACAAGTTTAGCAGTGTGGTTGAAGGGCGATGCCGGAGTGTCTGGCTCTGCACCTATCTTAGGCTGGGCGGATCAGTCAGGAAATGGAAACAATGCAACCGTCTCAGGGGCACCGTCCCTGGGAACAGGCAGCTCCTTCAACGGAAACAGCTTTATTGATTTTGATGGCTCATCTGATGAGCTGACAGTCCCATACGATCTTAATCCTGTGACAAATGACCCTAAGCAACTATTTGTGGTATATGAGCTGGATAATGTGGATAGTGAATATGGTCTTTTGGGCAATGAAGCAGGAAGCTTTGAGACCTATCTTTCTTCCAGAGGCATTGCCGGAGATGGACTGGCATTTACTGGGCATCAATCTGCTGCAGAAGTAGCTTCTGTGGGTAAATTACTGTCGGTTGTGCTTGATGACCCAACCCCAAATGGTTCGCAGGCGTTCGTAGATGGTGTGGCCCAAGGAAGTGCCTTTACCTACGCAAATGCGGATGGGGGGGCTACCAGTTTTAACATCGGAAGTACTGGTAATGGCAATCTTTTGGATGGAAAGATCGCCGAGATTATCGTTTACAATGATGCTACTCCACAAACCTCAGCACAGAGAGATCAGGTACATAGCTATTTGGGAATCAAGTATGGTATTAGTCTGGGTCATAACTATCTGGACTCAGACGGTGCAACTACCTGGACCACAGGAATCGATGGAGGAGCTTACGACAACCAAATCTTCGGTATTGGGCGAGACGATGCTTCTGCACTAAATCAGACAAATTCTTCCAGCACCTCCGGCTTTGTGACTATTCAGTCACCGGCTATTGACAACGATATTTCCTATTTAATCGTAGGAAATAACTCAGGTACCCTAATTGGAGATGGTGGAGCGAATGTACCAGTAGGTGTGGAATCGAGATTGCAACGAGTTTGGTTAGCACAGCAGACGGAATCCATGGCAGGAACTATTAGCATCGATCTTTCTTCCCTCAGTCCAGGTCCCACAACGGGTGAAAACCTGGTTTTACTTCTCGATTCTGATGCAGATTTTTCCGCAGGTGCAACCATACATTCGGCGGGTAGAACTTTTAGCAGTGGCGTGGTGACCTTCAGCCTACCCGATTTGTCTGGTTCACCAACTTACTTTACGGTGGGATCAGAAGATGTTTTAACAGACCCGCTACCCGTAGAACTCATTTACTTCACTGCCACGTCTGAGAAGGAAGGCATTATGGTGGAATGGGGTACTGCTACGGAAACCAACAACAGTCATTTTGAGATAGAAACTTCTTATGATACGCAAGACTGGGAGCTACTTGCACAGGTTGATGGTCATGGGGACTCAAATGAATCAATCGAATATCAGTATTTGGATAATAATTCTTATCAGACCGGTCTTTATTATAGACTTAAGCAAGTCGATTTCGATGGAAAGTATGAACACTCAAACATTGTCTTTGTAGATCTTGCGGAAAGAAGTTTCCAGTTTTTCTTAAGTCCAAATCCGGTAACGGATCTACTTACTATTGAAACTACATCAAATATTGAATCCATTGAAATTATTACGCTAGCAGGAGTCACTATTCATTCCGCTACTATTAACAAATCAAGCTTTTCATTGCGCACTTCTACTTTTAAACCAGGGATCTACATTGTGCTTATGAAATATGCTGGCGGACAGAAATCAGTTCGAACCAGAATAGTTAAAAATTGATCAGGTATCTACAGAGGATTAAGGTAGTCTAAGTGTCTAAAATAAAAGTCTTACAAGTCATCAGACAAGGCAAAATTGGAGGTGGCGAAAGTCATGTCATTGATGTAGTAAAAAATCTTGATAAGGACAACTTCGTAACGGAGGTTCTTTCCTTTACTCCGGGTCCCATGGTGGAAACACTTCAGAAGTTGGGGATTAAATGCAACGTGATATACTCCGAGAATGCTTTCGATATAAAGGTGTGGGGAAAGGTAAAAGAGCTTGTTCTTCAAGGGGACTTTAATTTGGTCCATGCGCATGGCACCAGGGCAATGTCAAATGTTTTTGGAGTAGCCAAGGCAAATGGATTGCCCCTAGTATACACGGTCCATGGTTGGTCGTTTCATGATGATCAGCGTCCGCTAGTAAGGTACTTGCGAACACGTTCCGAAAAGTTCTTGATTCACTTCGCTAATCAGGTTATAAATGTTTCTGAGAGTAATAGAGCTTCAGGGATAGAAAAACTTGGTAAGTTTTCATCTCAGGTGATTAATAATGGTATTGATTTGAATCGCTTCGATGCCTCTAAGGAAAGGAGCCACGATTTGCTGGATTCTTTGAAGATCGCACATGACAACATCGTAGTTGGAGCAATAAATAGAGTCACCCATCAGAAAAATCCACTCGGACTACTCCGTGGTTTTGAAATAGCTGCGCGAAGTAATGAAAAACTTCATCTATTGGTCGTTGGAGAAGGGGATCTTTATTTGGAAAGTCAAAACTATGCAGTAGAGCTTGGTCTGGAAGGAAGAGTAACTTTTGCAGGTAATCGACAGGATGTTCCTGAGATTCTATCAGTCATCGATATTTTTTGCTTGCCATCGTTTTGGGAGGGCTTATCTTTGGGATTGCTGGAAGCTATGGCGATGAAAAAGTGCATCATTGCCAGCAAAGTAGACGGTACACGGGAAGTGATTGAGGACCGGGTAAACGGTCTGCTTTTCGAGGCAGGAAATGATGAAGAAATGTCCTCATTGATGTTGCAGGTCGCAGCTGATCCTACGCTTCGAATTGAGCTAGGTGAAAGCGCCTTGGCATCCGTAAAAGCAAACCACAGTGCGCAAGCCATGGTAAATGCTATTGAATGTGAATATGTAAATATTTGTAAATGACCTTGGATTCTAAAGAAGAAAAAAATATCCCCAAATACACAAGAGAAGCTGACATTAAGCGCCTTTCCTTTATTCGAGAACAGGTCAGTGCACATTTGGGAAAAGTTGAAGGTGAGGTTCTTGATATAGGATGCGGCAATGGCATTATTAGTATCAATCTAGGAGCAGCGGGTTTCAATGTGGTTGGAGTAGATGTGAGTGATAAGGCGATTGAGATTGCGAATCAACAAAACCCTTTTCCAAACGTCTCTTTTGAAGTTTTACCCGCTGAGAAGCTTGAAGCGTACACCAAGCAATACGATATTATAGTGTGCAGCGAAGTTCTGGAGCACTTGCAGGATCCATCGCGCCTGGTTGAGGAACTGACCAAGAATCTAAAACCCTCGGGGATCCTAATTGTCACGGTTCCCAATGGGATAGGGCCAAGGGAATTGTTGGTGACAAGACCCATGATATTCATTCGCGATCATTTACCCTTCGTGTTGAAGTTCGTTTTAGGTATCAAGAAAGTTCTTGGTTATTCGGGTACTACTATCCAATCGGCAGCGGACAACCTTGACCATATTCAATTCTTTACAAAAAAGACTCTGACGAAACTGGCGGACAAGAATGAGTTCAAAATAGTCACGTTCGCAAAGTCTAACTTTATTGACGACGTATTTCCATTTTCGCTCTTTGCAAGAAGGTCAAGAAAGCTTCAGCAAATGGATAGCAGGCTGGCAGATCGCTTACCTTCAAGTTTCACAGGTGGATTTCTTACCACGTGGAAGAAAATACCTGTCGCTTGACCTTGTTGAGGAGTGCCTTTGCGGTGGTAGCATTATTGATGCTGTTACAGGCCAAGGCTACTACCTGTCAATGCGATTTCACGTTCTCTTCAGAGAAACGCTCACGGCAATTTGTTGATGGATCAAAGCTTGGAATAAAGCCCGGAAATGTCATTTGTTTTAGCGCCGGTACCTATTCTTATATTCGACTAATCAATCTGCAAGGCACGCGGGAGAAACCAATTATCATTAAGAATTGTGGCGGAAAGGTCAAGATTGATGTGGCAAAGTCGCGCAATCATGGAATAGTCCTCAACAATGTCACCAATGTAAAGTTAACAGGCTCTGGTACCGGTGAGTTGCTCTATGGCTTTGAAATAGCTGGTGATGAGCGTAATCCTGGAAGAACAGGGGTCGCCGCGGGTTTTAAAGTTTCGGATCTCGAAGTTGAGTATGTCGAAATCCATGATCTAGGATTGGGACTTCATTTGGTCAACTTGCCTACGTGTGATAGCTCCACTTGGAAAGAAAACTGGGTAACTGAGAACATTTCAATCCATCATTTGAATGTTTACCGAACTGCAAAGGAAGGACTATACATAGGCAGCTCAAAGTATGGCCTTGGGCACGAGGTCCAATGCGATGAAACAAAGAGGTTATTGGAGCCTCCACTGATGAAGAATGTAAAAGTCTATGAAAATGCAATTGACCGGACAGGTTGGGATTCCTTTCAAGTAAGCACAGTAGTTGAAGATTGCCAAATCTACAATAATAGGTGTACCAACTTTGGTCTGGAGGATAAACCCGCACAACGGGCAGGGATTGTTTTGGGGGGCGGATCAACAGGATGGATATTCAATAATTGGATCGCAAACGGCAAGGGTGACGCAATAGACATCTTTGGGATAGGCAACATTCGCATCTTTAACAATGTAATTTCCGATGCGCGTAGGCAAGGTATCTTCATCGGTAACCGAGCACTTTTTGACGATGATTATTCATTCTTGATTCTTCACAACACCATCATCCGAAGTGGGGAGGATGGAATTAGATACAATAATCAATTTTCAAAAAGTGTTGAGATCAAAAACAACCTGATTTCTGAAAGTGGAAGTAAGGCCATCAACATTTTGAAGAAAAGTAAGTCTGGTGTACAAATGGCATCAAACCTTGATTGGGATTCAGAATCAGAACTGCTTTTTGATACTAATAAAGAGCAGTATGCAGTGCCCGCTCAAAATTCCGAACTTGTTGATCATGGAGTTATTTCTTCCTATGACTGGCTAGCATATGATTTCCTTGGAACGAGGCGCGCGAATATTCCTGATATCGGTGCGATTGAATACGCACCAATACCCAAGCATTCTTTAGTGTATGTTGGTCACGCCCTTTCTTATGAGGTAGAGTCGAATACGTCTTTTAAGATAGATCTTCCATCGCATCTTTTTAAACACTCATCAGGGAGGAGTCTAATATTTGAGCTTACTGCTAAAAACAGTGGTATCGGTCAAATGGATTGGCTTTTGTTCAATGAGAAGACGAATCAACTTATTGGGAAACCCGCCACTAAAGATGTTGGGAGCTTTGGTTTTGAGTATACCGCATCGGATACCAACGGATTGAATGCATCTACAACGGTCATTTTAAGTATTGTTGCACCGAAAGTTGTCCAAACCACTGTAATGGAGGTTCCCAAAGAGCAAGCCGAATCAATACAGGAGAACACGGCAACAAGTTTGGATAAAATCACTCGTGAAGATATCAAAGTTTACCCCTCAGTGGTGACCAAGTATATGCTCGTGGAAACAAAGGCTGATCCTATGCTTGATTTGGAATTTACGATTTTGGATCAAGTTGAAAATGTTGTTCTCAAGGAGAAATTAAGGAATGGCAAAGCCTGGGTGGACATGCGCGAGATTCCTCAGGGTAGTTACATTGTTAGATTTATTGTGGGGACGGAAAATATTGATCATCTTGTCGAAAAACGCTAAATGTCTTTAATTATACCAAGATTCAATTGACTTTTAGGGGACTATTTTTTTATTTTATGCCTTAATTCTTCAATACGTTTCTTTGAAAGAGCGTACTAACCGCTACCACTTATGAAAAATTCTAGTAGATCCTTCATTTTCGTACTTTTTATTATAAGCAGTTTATCAGTCAGTCTTCAGGCTACTGCACAAGACTGTGGATGTGATATTGTGTTTGACGCCGCAGAGAAGGCAAACCCTTTTCTTAATGGGGATAATACTGAAGTGAATCCTGGTGACGTGATTTGCATCATGGGAGGCACCTATACTTACATACGAATCATCAATGTACATGGTACGAAAGAGGAGCCGATTATCATCAAAAATTGCAATGGTATTGCCAAGATTGACTTAAAGGGGCAGAATAATCACGGTTTTGTAATGAGCCGTTCGACACATTTCAGGGTTACGGGGACTGGCGACCCAAACCATTTTTATGGAATTGAAATCTTCAATGATCCGCAGAATCCGGGAAGGACCGGAATGGCAATTGGAGAAAACATCTCAGATGTTGAGCTCGATCATGTCCAGGCTTATGATGTAGAACTGGGTTTGCATTTGATCAACGTACCGAAGTGCGAACAAGATACCTGGGTTGAGAATTGGACGATGGAAAATGCCTCTGTCCACGATTGGTATGTTCATGACACGATAAAAGAAGGATTTTACATTGGAAGTTCAAAATACGGTGTGGGCCACAATCAAAATTGTGACGGGGAAACCCTGACACTTCTACCTCCTTTGATTAAAAGAATTCGCGTATTTAATAATAAGTTCGATACAAGTGGGTGGGATTCGATGCAAGTCAGTGTCGCAATTGAAGACTGTGAAATATACAATAATGAATGTCGCAACTTTGGACTTGAAAATAAGCCAGCTCAGCGAGCGGGAATCGTAGTGGGGGGCGGATCGACTGGTCTCGTTTATAAAAACCTAATTCATACAGGACGAGGTGACGGAATCGACGTTTTTGGTGTGGGCAATGTCCGGGTCTTTAATAACGTTATTGTGGATGCCGATGGGCAAGGCATTTTTATTGGGAATAGGGAAATACTGGAAAGTGGCTACAATCACTATGTCATCAATAACACAATAATTAATAGCGGCGAGGACAATATCAGATACAACAACGAGTTTGCCGTGGACAGCAAAGTGATTAACAACTTGTCAATTAATCCAGGTCAGAAACATGTAAACTACGTAAAAGAAGGAGCTGGTGGAGTTGATAACGCTACAAATCTGGAGTTAGATAACGTTAGCCAAGCAGGCTTTGTAGATCATCAAAACGACAATTATAGTTTGCTCGAGAATTCTGTCGCGGTAGATGCAGGTACGGATGTGAACGCATTGAATTTAGTGTTTGATGACTTTGTTGGTACAGGCAGGCCCGCAAATGGACAATATGATGTGGGTGCTTATGAATACTCCAGCAGTACAAATAGTCTACCGATTGTTACGAATGAGATTCCAAATCAAACCATTGATGTAGAGACTCCATTTGAGTTTGCTTTTGATGCAAATACGTTCACCGACGCAGATGGTGATGATCTTAGCTATACAGTTGCTTTAGAGGATGGATCTTCCATGCCTAGTTGGATGTTGTTCAAATCAGATGATCGAAAATTTGAAGGTACAGCTCCCACAGACGCAGCTGGAGAGGTATTTTCTATGCGCGTGATTGCTGATGATGGAAATGGAGGAATGGCAAGTGATATCTTTACCATTACAGTCAATGAAACGGAGCAGGAGCAAGTACTTGGTGTAAGCTTTGAAGATGCAGGTATAGCCGTGTATCCAAATCCAACAAGCAAATTCATTAAGATTGACTTAACCGAAGAAGCTGAATTAGTTAGCGTTCGTATTACGTCGCTAAACGGAGCTGTAGCAATTGACCAAGAGTACCGAAGTTCTGCGGCGTCTATTGACATTAGTACTCTTGTCAGGGGGACTTATATTTTGCAAGTAGAAGCTGCAGGAAAGAAGTGGAAGGGCTTAATACTGAAAGAATAACAAATATTTTATTACGATACAAAAAAGGGGATGTGACTTCATCCCCTTTTTTATGCACTTTTGCGTATGAATAAGGGGTACTTGAAATTTCTTTTTTTTAGTGTTTTCGGTAAATTAATTAAACACAGAGGAGAGGGCAACTATCGCTTTTATGGGCTAGATAGTCCTACGCCTTTACTTTCACCTCAGGAATATGTCTTCGACCCAATTTCTGACATGGAAGGGCCGAAAAGGAATGATGCAGATTCTGTAATATATGTATGTAGCCCTACCCAGCGAAGCGGCACAAATTATCTAGCGAATGTACTTCGTCTTTCTAATGAGATTTACATACCTGAAGGCGAGGACCTACCCAGCGAACATTTCTTTGTATCCTACGGTAGCGACCTTTCACGCTATATTAAGAAGACGCTCAGTTACTGGGGAAAATGGGTTAAAGACCCACTTACCATTACTGGGTATCACAGCAAACTCTTAAGTCTATTTGGTGACGGTATTGTTCGATTTTTTGTACAAGATGCTGTCGATGGAAAGAGGCTTCTGCTGAGAACTCCTGATGCGGGGGGGCTTGAATTCTTTTTTCATTTGTTTCCGGCTGGTCATATTGTCTGCATCGTTCGGGATGGTAGAGATACAGTTGATTCTTTTCTCAGGTCTTTTTCTGGTGATTGGGCGTTTCGAAAATTTTGTAAGCGCTGGGCATCAAGAATAGACTACGTATATGACCTAAAAGAGACGTTAGATCAAAGAGGGCTGGGAGAGCGACTTATTTTGGTCTCTTATGAAGAGATAAACATCGACCCGGAGGAGCCTGTAAAGAACCTACTTGAGAGCCTCCATTTAAGCAATGAAAAGTACCAATGGGATAAACTTTCAAAGATTCCGGTTCTGGGTTCTTCAACACAATACAAAGATAAATCTGGTCAAGGTGATTTTTGGAAGCCTGGAGAGAAGGTAGATGCAAGTAAATTCTCACAAAAGTGGCTTAATTGGTCTCCAAGAAAGAAACGGATTTTCAAAAGTCTTGCGGGAGCGCAATTAATTCGCGCCGGGTACGAAGTGAATCAGGATTGGTAATAAATGAGCTTCGCTAGATCGGGATTGGTTTCATTCATGAACAGAGCTTCAATCGCTTTGTTCGGCTTTGTTAATTTCTACATACTCATTCGAGTACTTTCCAAGCAGGACTTTGGGGTTTGGATCCTATTTATCTCAGTCGCTGCCATAATGGAATCTGTAAGAAAAGCATTCATTTACAACCCATTTGTTAAGTTCTTAAATAGCAGCAAAGAGGAAGCCCATGAGGAGGTAATTTCTTCGTCTCTGTTACTGAATTGTATAACTGCAGTGTTGGCTATCTCCTTTTTATGGCTGGGTGGCTTTTTCCTCGCGCAAGTATGGGAGGATCCGAGATTGTACGAAGTCTTCAAAATCTACAGTCTTGGACAGTTCTTCTACACGTTTGTTATTCACTACAATTCCTTGAATGAAGCAAACCTTAAATTTCATGCTACACTTTTCAGTGGCATGTCTCAGAGAATTGTTTTTCTCTTGTTGGTTCTCTATTTCCATGGCATAGGTTATGATCTCACCTTAGATTTCTTAGCGATTTGCCACGTAGTGGGCATTGGGATTGCAGCTTCTGTTTCAATTGCCTTTGGGCTAAAATATCATAGGTTCCGTTTGGTTTTTCGTCAGTCTTTGTTAGAACAGTTCCATTATGGGAAGTTCACTTTTGGTACAAACGTTAGTTCCATGTTGTTCAAAAATACGGACAGTTGGATGTTAGGAAGTATAGTGGGAAAGATGGCGGTTGCCAGTTACAATCCTGCGATTCGAATTTCCAATTTGTTTGAAGTTCCTCTCGGAGCGATAAGCAGTGTTGTGTATCCAGATATGGTTCGTCGGATAAAATCCGGAGGCCTGTCGCAAGCAAAAATATTGTACGAAAAATCTGTGGGGCTTTCATTGGCGGTCATGGTTCCCTTTATTATTGCTGTTGTTTTTTTCGCTGAACCGATCATGATTCTTGTCGCCGGTGAAAAGTATGCAGATTCATCTGCTATACTTCAAGTGACTATGATTTACGGGTTAATTGTTCCATTTAATCGGCAATTCGGTATTACGATGAATGCTATAGGAAAGGCTAAAATCAACTTCATAGTCTTAGCTTCAAACACACTTATCAATGTGCTTTTGAACATGATTTTGATACATGCCTACGGGGTGATTGGGGCAGCTTATGCGACACTTGTTTCGTATTTCCTAATTCTTATTGTTTGTGAGATTTTGCTGTATAGAACTCTCGGAGTTGAGCTTCGTAACATTGCTAGAAGTTATTTTAGCAGTTATGGGTTAATATTGAATATGGTCAGGAAGAAGTTAAATAACTTGTTTGTATGAAGCGAAGAAATACATCGGATGTAAACGACGAGAAAAATGAGCGCATTCTTTCAGTGACGTTAAGTGTCTTTATCATTTCAGTGTACGTGGCAATTTTTGTCAAGTTGATATTTTTTTAGCTTTGGATCTTTCGCTAGAATCTCGGATCATTTCGTTCATCAAGAGACGTCTTTGGCTTCTTTTGACCTTTGTCGCTCTTTTTGTTGGTTTTGCAGTGGCTTGGAAGGGGATTTTAATGGGCATTGTCTTGCTCGCCCTGGCGATAGGGATCCCGTTTGTCGTAGTTTGCATTGTTTCCAAGAAGGTAGCTGTGGTTTCCATTGTTACTATTTCCTCTTTCATATTTGTTGTCAATAGGATTGTGGGGTTTACGCTGCCATCGGGAATACTAATTGATGGTTTGCTTTTTTGTGCACTCTTAGGAATAATTTCTAAGTCGTCAAAGAAAAGAACGGAGCTGAAATCCATGATTAGAAATCCTGTAAGTGTGGTGATATTCTTCACTTTCATCTATTTCCTGCTACAGGCATTTAATCCGGAAGGAAGCACCAAAGCATGGTTGGTTGGAATGAGAGGTATGGGTTCTTTTCTGGTTGCATACTATGTATTTAGTGAGACATTTGACAGCATGAAGTTTGTCGTGCTTTTCACCAAGTTTTGGTTAGCAGTTTGCATACTTGCAGCACTCTATTGTTTTTATCAAGAGTTCGTGGGTCTTCCATCTTACGACCTAAGATGGGTGACGGAGAATGAGACAAGGAAAGGGCTCAATTGGATTCAGGGACGTTGGCGAAAGTGGTCTTTCTTTTCTGATGTCGCTGCTTTTGGAATGATGATGGCATTTTCAAGCATTTTTACAATTGTTTTAGCTACCGGACCCTTTCAGCGCCGAACTAAATTTAGGCTTCTGCTGGCCGGAGGCTGTATGATTCTGGCAATGGTATACTCAGGTACCAGAGGTGCATATGCCATGATTCCGGTGGGCTTTACCTTCTTTGCGCTAGCAACATTAAATAGCCGACGAACACTTGTTTTGTCAATTATTGGTGTGGTTGGCATACTATTCCTTCTATTTGGTCCATTTTATAGTGGTCCCATCAATAGAATCAGATCTACTTTCGAACCTTCTAAGGACCCCTCTATGATTGTGAGAGAGGAGAACCGAAACCAAATCCTTCCTTACATCTATGAACACCCAATGGGCGGTGGAGTGTATACTTCAGGAACTTTTGGAGTCCTTTATGCTCCAAGACACCCATTAGCGGGCTTTCCGCCTGATAGTGATTATTTTGAAACAGTACTTGAGACGGGTTGGATCGGTTTAATACTTCACTTACTTCTCTATGCGGTGGTGATGGTTGTAGGCATTGTGAATTATTACAAAACGGTCGACAAGAAAATCAGGGTCTTCTATCTAGCCTATTTGTCGGCGTTTTTCGCCTTAACCATCGCAGCATTTGTGAAGAAAGCTGTAGATCAGTTTCCCTTAGGCTTCATTGTAGGTGCGATATATGTCCTAATGCCGAAGCTGGTTACATTCGATACCTCAAAGGAGATCGAAACTCCACCTGAATAGCTTACCTGTCGGGTAGGGGTGAGGCAATGACGGCTTCTAGTTCGACTTTTGCAGTGTTCAATTCGTCTTGATAATTAATCTGTTTGAACAATTCTACATTGTAGCTTCTTTCAGCTCTGTTAAGTTCGTCAAGGTCAGCGTCGTTGTTTTTGAACTTTTCTTCAAGAATCAAATAGTTGGATAGTTCACTTTCTGTTAACTCTCTTTGTCTTTGAAGCAAGGTTTCTATCCTTAAGTAATTATTGTATTTTTTGATGATATCCAATTTAAGCTGGATTTCATAGCTCTCAGAGGCCTTCTTAGTCGCCGCTACATTTTCTTTTGCTATTTTGTTGTCCGTAGGCTGTTGCAAGAATATTCCAACAGGAAGGATCAATGAAAAATTGTATCGCGGATAGAAATTATTATTCTGATTTCGTTCAGGGTTAATGGAAAACTCATTGATATTTCCAATGACCCTCACGCTGTTTACCCATTCGTACTTTGTTCTTTTCAATTGAAGTTCCGAAACATTCTCTGAGTGACTCAGACTTTTAAATTCAGGATGATTGGTCATCGCTAGTTCAAACAGCCCTTGAACGTATGGGTCATCTGTGAAAATGGAACTAACAAAGTTTTGGGAGGCAGCAACGTAAGGCAGCTGCAAAAGAAGGAGAAGTAGGACCTTCGTGGATAGTAGTTTGTTCATTAAGGCAGGTTCTTTTTGATCAATTTCATTAAGCTTCTAAAGAAAGTATGTCTAGTGAATATCAGCTAAATCAAGACTAAGGATTACAATTTGATATCCTCTATTTCAACATCATTTACGATGGCACCTAGATTTTTGTCACCCAAATCTTCAACAAAATCTATTGAATCGTAGTCCAGCTGGCTCAGGGCTGACTTGGCTGAAAAAACAGTAATTACACCTTCCACATAATTTGCAAGCTCCCGTGAGCCAGAATTGGTATTGAGCGCTGCGCCTTCAAAAAAGATGAAATCGTACTTATCCTTAAGATCCTCTATCAGGCTCTTTAATGAATTGCCTCGGATGATCTCGATGGGTGTATACTCGCCACCTTTGCATCCAAAAATATCCACGTACTTAAGGCTCGTGGTTTTGGCAAACATTGCGACAAAATTTTTCTCCGTATCAGAACTGGATTTTTTCTTATTCTCAAAGATTCCTTCCATGATTGGAAGCCCTTTTAAGATTTTTGTGAGTGAAGGATTGGAAAAATTGGTATCTACAATCAGCACCCTTAGTCGACTTTGATTTAATGCTGCAGCAAGTGCACATATCATAGACGTCTTTCCTTCTCCTTCCTTTGTACTGGTGAATAGAATTACCTTCTTTCGGCTGTTAATAAGTGAGTACCTAATTTTTCTAAGCTGTTCCTTAAAAATGACACTGGCAGCACCATTGGACGAGGACTTCTCAAAAACGGTAAAGAAGTCTTTTCCCTTACTTGTTCCTGCCGGCTGGCTAGCTCCGACATTGATTTTGTCTTTAATTCCTGACAGAATCTTTTCGGAAATTTTAGGTTTTGTTTCTTCACCATTCAGAGCAGAATCATGAGCGTTTGCGATTCCGTTCTTTGGGGCAATTTTTATCACGGAACCTAGCAAGGGTAAGTTGCTGACCTCCCGTTCAAAGTTGGACGGACTCTTAATGCTGGTATCAATGTATTCAACTAGTACTGCAACTACAAAACAAAGGATGAAGGTAACAGCCCCGGCCAGTGCGGTAACAATGAGTCTCTTAGAGGGTTCCGCCTTGGTTGGAGGAACACCCTTGAAGATCTGTCTTACGGTGGAGCTAGATGCAGTAGCAATGTCTACGGCTTGATTGTACTTCTCTTGAGCCCAAAGATATTCCTGACTTGACAACTGAACTTCCTTCTCAAGGCTAGCTACCCTCGCTTCATATCCTGCAAAACCACCTATGCTATTTCTTATTTGTCGAATCTTACTCTCAATAGATGAGATATTTTGCTCTGTGAGACTTAGTTGAATTTCCATGTCACTTAGGAGGTTCAATAAGCTTTCATTTTTTTCTTGAGTAGTTGATCTTGAGGAAAGAGCAGCGAGATTCTGTAACCTTCCCCTTAAGATTCGAAGCGAATCTGCCACTTCCGAATTGGTTCTGTTTGAAGCCTCATATCTCAAGTTCAATGCGTTAATTTTTTCCCTCAGACTTAAAATCTGCGTGTTATTAACAGAGACATTGGTATTGTATCCGTTGTCTAATGCATCAAGTTTCGCTTTGTTGTCTTCAATTTCTAGCGTTAATCTCCGATATTTCCTTCTTTCTTCATCGAGATCAGACTCCAAGGATCCCAACTGTTCAATTTTAGATGTACTTTCTACTTCAAAATTTAACAGATTGTTTGATGCTTTGAATCTTCTTAGATCTTCTGCTTTGCGATCCAGGTCTTGCTTCTTTTGATCAACCAAAACCTGCCATTTTTGTACTGATTCATCCGTTCGAAGTCCTTCTTCTGAGGTGCTGTGACGGTTATAGACTTCATAGAGCTTATTCACCATCAATGCGGATAAATTGGGGTTATTCGTTATGGCAGTTAGTGATACATAATCGGTCCTATTTACCCGTTGAATTGTGAATTTTTCACGTAGTTTGACGGGATCATATTTATAAAGCTCAAGAAGTTTTAGGATTCTTTTTTCCGTAGGAATATACGTATCCAGAAGTGTTAGACTATCGATCTTTCTAGATAAAACAAGTTCGGCTTCTGCCAGATCAAGGTCACCCAAGAACTGGTTATTTTTAAAATCTTCTTCCGTCAGACTTTTGTATGGCTCTTCTGCTCTTAGGTCCCGAAGTAAAAGCTCATAACCTAACGTATTCAGTACTAAGGTCGATTTGAGTGTTTGGATCAAGTTGCTGAACTTGATTTCGATTTCGTATAAGTTGAACTTTCCCTCGGTAATTGAAACCTGATCTGTAATCGTAAAACTTGTTTTTAGCTGGGTTGTGGATTTAAACTGCTCTTGAGCACCTCTTGTGAGTACCGCAGCAACTAAAGCCGCAAGCACGGAGAGGGATAGCAAGATCCATTTTCTTCTCAGAAAAACCCTAAATAAAAGTAGTAAATCCAACGTATAAGCTTATACGTTGGATTTAAAACCCTAAATAAAAGTAGTAAATCCAACGTATAAGCTTATA
>CAZQJU010000058.1:0-22518 GCA_964593185.1 uncultured Roseivirgaceae bacterium | reverse complement strand
TTGCCGACTACAATAATGATGGGTTGGATGACATTATTTTAGGAGTAAATGACCCGGATCGGGGGCTAACCAATAATGGAGATGGTACATACACTAATAACTCCACAGGAATAGGAGGGTTAACCATTACCCTCGATGTAGCCGATCTCAACAATGATGGGTTCGTCGAAGCAGTCAATTCTGGAGGAAACATTTACTTGAATGGGGGGAATTCATCCCCTCGTTTTTCGATTCCAGCCTACAACAATCTAAATGGAGGTTCCTTTCCTGCTGGATTCAACCCAGGGGAATTTCAATTCTCTGATTTGGATAGTGACGGTGATGCAGATATTGTGGTGGCAAATAGGGGAGGGCAAAACATCATCTTTGAAACTGTTTCGGTGGTGGGAACTACTTATTCGTATAATTTATACAAGTTCAGTGCCGGGTCGGGAGATTCTAGGAGAATAGCCGTTGTAGACTTTGATCTGGACGGGAATTTAGACATTGTCAACCTGCAGAGAGGGCTAAGTCATACCATTTCATTTGGGAAAGGAGGACTACTTTCTGATGAAGGAGCAAACTGGGATGATGTAACGCTTTCTGCGCTCCCAACCATCGATTCACGAGATGTAGAGGTATTCGATTTTAATTATGATGGGCTTACGGATATCCTCATTAGCGGTGACGCTGGAGAAGCGTACCTTCTTCGTAATGCAGGAGGTAGAGTTTTTACGTTAGAACAATCGTTTTCCATCTCTTCATCCAATATTTTTGACGCTACCATTGGTGATGTAGATCGGAATGGCTCACCCGATATCGTTTTTGGAATTAATGGGGCGAGTGATCAGGTATGGGTGAACAATCTGCTGCCAAATCCAACGCCTTCTTTTTCGTCGTCTGCTTTATCACCTGCGGCAACAGCCTTTGTAGTGAATATTGATTTTACTGAAACGGTGATAGGTTTTGAGTTGTCTGATATTCAAGTATCCAACGCGACACTAAATGAGTTTACCGAAATCGTTACTGGCCAATCCTATTCTATGCTTGTAACACCTGTCAGCAATGGTCTCGTAACATTGGACATTCCGGCGGGGATTGCGGTGGACATCGATAACAATGCCAACGAGCCCGCTACGCAATTTTCGATTTCCGCTGATCTCATGTCTGCAACCTTTAATGAAGATCTACCCATAACATGCAACGGAGGTACAGGTGCCGTTTCTTATTCGGTGTCAGGGGGTACGAGCCCTTATGACTTCCAGTGGTTGGGTACCGGATCCAACGGGCAGTATATAAGTAATTTCGATTTGTTTACCTCCGCAGTTGGAGATGAAAACTATACGGTCAACATACGAGATGCAAATGGCTACACGATTACCAGAACGTTTCTCCTGTCGCAACCTGAGGAACTCACATTTACAGCATCCATTACAGACCTTGATTGCAACAATGAACCGATTGGAGAAATTGCCATTGTTGCGGAAGGAGGTACTGGTCCGTATGAGTATACCATCGACGGCGGGAACACCTTCCAAACAGCAGCTCTCTTCACGAGCCTGAATGGAGGAGTGTACAGTGTTGGAGTACGAGACGCAAACAATTGCCTCACTCTTCCTTACAGCTCGATTACTGTGAGCGAGCCTGCGGCTGCAGCGTTCACCGCCGGATCTGCAAGCTCAACCGCTACAACCTATGGCAATTCTATCACCTATGATGTCTCCGGAAACGCCGCAACCACGCATTGGCACGTAACCAACATTGATGGTGGAGTGATATCTATAAACAATAACGCATTGACTTCCGGCGACTTTGTGGTGGCAGTCAATCCAATAACATCATTGAGCTTAAACCCAACTTCTGCTGGCACAATTTCTTTTGACATTCAGGCAGCAGCGTCAGATCGTGAGGGATGTTTGGGTGGCAGCATTGAAAATGTCTCAATTCCGGTATCACGTGCCTCACTTGCGATTACTGCAAATGATCAAACAAAATCGTATGGTGAAGAAAACCCCTCCTTGACCGTATCCTACGCAGGTTTTGTGAACGGAGAGGATGAAAATGTATTGAGTACCCTGCCTTTTGTTACAACGTCGGCTGATGCCGCTTCAGCAGTAGGAGACTATGATATCATCGCTTCGGCTGCTATTGCAGATAACTACCTTATTTCCTACATCGATGGTACCTTGACGATTAATCAAGCTGCACTTACGGTGGTAGCAAACAATCAGTCAATCACCTATGGAGCGTCGTTTCCGACGCTGGGCGGAACGTTGTCAGGTGTTGTGAACAATGACAATATTTCAGCCTTGTACTCCACACCAGCGGACGGACAATCGATCGGGGCTTTCGATATTGTCGCTACGTTGAATGATCCGGACAACAAGCTATCGAACTATACAGTATCTAACACTTCAGGCACTCTCACAATCGCCCCTGCTGATTTAGCTGCTATTGCCAATAATAAGGCAATCGTCTTCGGCGATGCTATTCCAACACTGGACGGGATCCTTACAGGTGTGGTTAATGGAGACGACATTTCCGCTAGTTATCAAACCACAGCGACCAGTAATTCAAATGCAGGCACCTATCCAATTACGGTAAGTCTCACCGACCCAGATACAAGACTCGGGAACTACTCCGTTAGCCAGACAGATGGTACACTGACCATCGCGAAAGCAGATCAGCAGATTATTTTTTCAGCTATCGAGGACATAGATTTAGCCAATGCCAATTCGGTAACTTTGACTGCGACATCTGATTCCGGGTTTCCGGTTACGTACTCGCTGGATCAAGGGGATGGCAGTATTTCCGGCAACACCTTAACCGTTAATGCTACAGGCAATTTTACGGTGTCAGCATCTCAGCCCGGCGACAATAATTTCAATGCTGCTCCGAATGTTAGCCAAAGCTTTCAAGTAACCGATAGTCGTAAGACCGATCAGACGATCACGTTCGCTAGCTTAAGTGATAAAGCATATGGAGATGCTCCTTTTACGCTGACGGCTACTGCAACCTCGCAACTGACAGTATCCTATACAGCAACGGGACCAGTATCCATCGTCAATGGCGAAGTAACGATACTTGGGGCTGGCGAGGCCGTCATTTCGGCAGCGCAAGAAGGAGATAACTCCTTTAATCCTGCACCCACCGTGTCACAAACGCTAATGATCAATAAGGCAACATTGTCAGCAACAGCAGACGATCAGCAGATCAGTTTTGGAGATGACTTGCCGAGTTATACCATATCATACGCAGGTTTTATCGGATCAGATGAGGCATCAGATTTGGTTGACGTTCCATCTGCGACCTCCATAGCCACTCTGACCAGTGATGTTGGTACCTACACGATTATTCCGGCTGGTGGATCAGACCTCAACTATGATTTTAACTATATCAATGGTACCCTCACAATCATTAAAGCAGATCAAGCGATCACCTTTCCCAGCATTGCGGACATAGATATTTCCAATAGCACTACTGTGAACTTGTTGGCAACTTCAGATGCAGCACTATCAATTGCTTATTCCCTTGATGAAGGAGACGGAAGTATAGCTGGAGATATACTCACAATCAATTCGACAGGTAATTTTACGGTCACAGCTACCCAAGTGGGAAATGCCAATTACAATGCTGCTCAACCTATTTCTCGGTCCTTTGTCGTAACGGACAGCCGAAAGCAAGACCAGACAATTTCTTTTTCTTCGATAAATGAGCAAGTCTATGGAGATAATCTTACGCTAAACGCTACAGCATCCAGTAGTCTACCAATCGATTATGCGCTGACAGTAGGTTCCGGGACGATTGCAAATGGTGTATTGACGATTGAGGGTGTAGGTTCGTATGAGATTACGGCTTCTCAATCCGGGAACAGCGACTTTAATCCGGCGCAGGATGTGATACAGACCTTTGAGGCAACAAAAGCTCCACTCAATGCTAGTGCAGATAATGTGCTCATTACCGAGGGAGACGACATCCCAACACTGACAATAACCTACTCGGGGTTTAAGCTCATGGATGATCTGACAGACATTGACACTACACCAATGGTAAGTACAACAGCTACCCCTCAAAGCGGAGCAGGAACCTATCCAATCAGTTTGACAGGTGGTACAGATGACAGGTATGTCTTGAATTTGATCAATGGAACCTTAACAATTGAAAGTGTGCTAGGTGGCATTGCCGAAGAGAATATCGAAATCTATCCAAATCCTGCCATCGGCACCTTAAAAGTTAAAGGGACCACATTCGATAGCTTGAAGCTATTTGATTTAGAAGGTCGATTGGTTTTTGAAGTAAGATCTAGCAACATTTCACTGGAAGGAATTTCAAAGGGAGTATACTTCTTGAGACTTTACAAAGAAGACCAGGAAATTCACAGCCAAAAACTGATTATAAACTAAGGCAGGCAAAACTAGGTGGTTTTGCAATAGGCGGCTCCAAAGGGGGTCGCCTTACTGTTTTCATCTATTACGAAAAACGTACTACCACTCCGTATGGAAAATACCTTCTCTATCCAGTCGTTCGTAGGTGTGAGATCCGAAATGATCTCGTTGGGCCTGTATCAAATTTAGCGGCAATCGCTCGGACCTGAAGGCATCAAAATAATTGAGTGAGGCGCTCAGACCACTCATAGGAATTCCATTTCCGATGGCATAGGTCAAAACAGCTCGTGCATCTTGCTCAATGGACTTCAGTAGTTCAGCAAAATGATCATCCAGTAGCAGGCTGTCAAGAGCAGGGTCTTTATCAAATGCTTTCCGAATGTCTTCCAGCAGCGCGGCACGAATAATGCATCCACCTCGCCAAATTTTTGCAGTTGTCTCTAAATTCAACTCGTAGCTGTATTCGTCTGAAGCAACTTTCAATTGGGTCATACCTTGCGCATACGTCACGATAAATGCAAACAGCAAGGCATTTTCCAGCATTTCATCGGAAGGTTGATCGGAGTCGGTAGTGGCCAGCTGACCATAAACTTTACTTGCCTTAACACGAAGATGTTTGAAAGCCGAAACCACCCTCATGGTTACAGCGGCATCGATCGTTGGTACAGGCGTGCCCAGATCCATTGCGTTCTGCGAGGTCCATTTACCGGTTCCCTTCTGTTTTGCTTTGTCCAAAATAACATCCACAAGGTCCTGGTCCGTTAAGTCATCTTCCTTGGTGAAGATTTCGGCTGTAATTTCTACCAGGAATGACTGCAATCGACCTTGATTCCACTGATCAAAAAGACTTGCCATTTTTTGGTTGGGATAGTTTAGCCCACGCTTAGCCACATCGTAGATTTCCGAAATAAGCTGCATCATCCCATACTCAATGCCATTGTGAACCATCTTCACATAGTTTCCAGCAGAGCCACGACCCATATAGGCAACGCAGGGATCGCCATCTACCTTAGCTGAAGCAGCCTCAAAAATCGGTCGAACATGCGCATACGCCTCTCTGTTGCCACCAGGCATGATGCTGGGCCCGAAACGGGCACCTTTGGCACCACCAGAGACACCCGAGCCAAAGAAGTGAATATCCATTTTTTCCAAATGGGTAATCCTACGTTCCGTGTCTTCAAAGAACGAATTTCCGCCATCGATGATGATATCCCCCGAGTCCATCAAAGGCGCAAGCGTATCAATAACAGCATCAACCGGTTTACCGGCAGGAACCAACAGCATGACTTTCCGAGGAACGGCAAGGGCATCAATGAATGTCTTCGCATCAACGGTACCATCCACTTTCTTCTCGCCACCTTCGACTTTAAGTGCTGCTACTTTTTCTGGGTCGGTATCAAGTCCGATGGCGGAGAAATCACTGTCTACGACATTGAGAATAAAATTTCTGCCCATGACGCCCAATCCAACTAAACCAAAATCAAAAAGATCTGACATTTTTATCTGCTGTTAGTTAATAAGATATTAATGCTAAAATAGCGCTTATTCAAAGCAAATCGGCTATTTTCCAAGCACTAGATTGCTTACCAAAGCGACAAAGCCAAGTCATGAAAGAACCAATAGCACAAGAAAACCAGCTGATCGTCATTTTTGGAGCCTCAGGGGACTTAACTGCACGTAAACTCATTCCGGCGATTTACAACCTGCACCGGAAAGATCTGCTGCCGGAGAAGTACTCAATATTAGGCGTTGGAAGGTCTGTTTTTACGGATGAGGAATTCAGAGCCAAAGTGGTGACCAGTAATCCGCACCTTAAAAAAGAAAACAGCAATTTAGAAGGATTCGCATCGATGGTCCATTATGAAGCCATTGATACTTCGGCCCCGGAAGATTATAATAAGCTTTCAGAGAGGATTTCGGCTCTTTGTGAAGCTTCGCAAATTGGCAAGAATGTGATTTTTTATTTGTCAGTTCCGCCAAGTCTTTATCCAGTGATTCCGAAACACCTCGCAGCTGTCGGGCTAAACAAGGAGACAGATGGTTGGAAACGATTGATCATCGAAAAACCTTTTGGGTATGATTTGGCCTCAGCGCAAGCACTCAACAGTAGTTTGCTCGAAAACTACCGTGAAAATCAGATCTATCGCATTGATCACTATTTAGGAAAAGAAACAGTGCAGAACCTATTAGTGACCCGATTCACGAATAGCATCTTTGAACCACTATGGAATCGTAACTTCGTCCATCGTGTCGAAATCACCTCGGCTGAGTCGGTTGGCGTGGAAAAGAGAGGTGGCTACTATGACGGTGCAGGAGCCATGCGTGACATGATCCAAAATCATCTATTACAACTTATTGCCATCGTGGCCATGGAACCTCCGGTAAATTCTGAAGCCGATAGTGTGCGAAACGAAAAATTGCGTGTCTTCCAATCGATCCGTCCTATGACTCCCACAGACGTCAAAGAGAACGTCATCAGGGGGCAATATGTGGAAAGTAAAATCAGAGGTGAGGAAGTTAAGGGATACCGAGAAGAGGAGGGAGTTGATCCGGCTTCCAAAACGGAAACCTTCGTTGCGATGAAATTCTTCATTGACAATTGGCGATGGGCAGGAGTTCCATTTTATATCCGATCAGGAAAGAAGTTGCCAACCCGTGTGTCTGAGGTGGTCATTCACTTCAAACCGCAGCATCATCAGATTTTCAAAAATGAAATGGGTGTCAACTCCCAAAATATGCTGGTGATCCGGATTCAGCCGGATGAGGGTATTCTGATTAAGTTTGGAATGAAGGTGCCGGGTGCGGGATTTGATGTGTCAAATGTCAACATGGATTTCCTGTATTCCGAGCTGACCGATGCCTACGTGCCGGATGCCTACGAACGATTGCTGCTGGATTGCATGCAAGGCGATGCAACACTATTTGCCCGCGGCGACAGCGTGGAAGCTGCCTGGAAATTTGTCGACCCGATACTTAAAACCTGGAGCGATGACCCGGAAATACCTATTTTCGGATATCCGGCAGGCAGCTGGGGTCCGGAGGGTGTGGATGAATTAATTGAAGGAGATAACATGGTATGGCGTTATCCTTGTAAGAACCTATCGGATGATGGGGTTTATTGTGAACTATGAATACAGAATTACTAAGAATCTTTTCCAGTCCTGAGGAGACCGCCGCTGCTTTTGGTAGGTATCTGGTACAACAAATTCAGGAATCAGCATCGTACCATTGCGCTTTGTCCGGAGGTTCCACACCAAAATTACTTTTTCAATACCTCGCTGAGCATCATCAGGATCTAGACTGGTCGAGGTTACATGTCTATTGGGGAGACGAGCGTTGCGTTGCACCTGACGATGAGGAAAGCAACTACAAAATGACCAAGGAGTTGCTACTTGACCACGTCGGTATTCCAGCAAAGAACATTCATCGGGTTAAGGGAGAAAATGATCCTTCAACAGAGTCTTCAAGATATGCCGATGAATTGACGAAGTCGATTCCAGATTCGGCGGGCATCCCGACGTTTGATTTGATTATCCTGGGAATGGGGGATGACGGGCATACAGCATCCATATTCCCACATGAGATTGATTTGTTGACCAGCGAAGCGCTCTGTGCTGTGGCCAATCATCCTGTTTCCGGACAAAAACGAATTACGCTGACAGGTCAAGTCATCAATGCAGCAAAGGAAGTCGTGTTTTTAGTCACTGGCGGTGGGAAAAAAGATCGAATTGCGGAGATTTTTAATAAGAATGGTGACTGGGAAAAGTACCCGGCTTCTTATGTCGCTCCAGCTTCGGGAAAGCTGTGGTGGTATGTGGACCAGGCAGCAGCAAGCACCTTACACCTGGACTAGATAATCATAAAAATAGATGCAACAATTGTCATGACGATGATGAAGTATCGGTAGACTTGCTCGCTTAGTCTTTTCACAATTTGGATTCCAATCAAGGCCCCAAGTGCAATCACAGGCAATAGGGTTAAGTCTAGCAGCAGGGTATTCCAGGTGATGGTCTTCCAGCTGAAAACGTGAAAGGGAACTTTTAAAAGGTTGATCGTGATAAAAAACCAGGCAGCTGTCCCAATAAACTTGTTCTTTGGCATATTGTGGGCAAGGAGATAGAGGGCCATGACCGAACCAGCAAGATTGCCCACCATGGTGGTGAACCCAACACAGATGCCAATGAGGCTGGCAAACCAATAGCCGGCAGGTACCCATTTGCTTTTGGAGAACTCTAGCCATAGCAGAATGCAGATGCTAACTAAGATGATGATTCCCATAATGAGCTTGAAGGAAGTATCCGGAATCGTCTGCCCAACGATGGTACCCAGGATTACGCCAATGATTGAAGGGGGGAGAAGCTTACGAAGGTGTGCCCATTCCGTATGTTTTCGGTAATAGGTGGTGCCAAAAAGATCCGCCATAATGAGAATGGGAAGCATAATACCACTTGAATCCTTTCCGCCAAAAATGATGGCCAATATGGGGACAGCAATCATCCCGGCTCCACTGATTCCAACCTTCGACATACCGATTAGCATCCCAACAAGGGCAAATAAGGTGATTTCCAGGAACGTCAGCTCAAAAGAAAATAAATGAAGCACGTGGGTTGTTAGGTTTATTTGGATGGTGTGATTCGTGGCACAAATCAAATAAAATTCATTTTGCGCTCATCCAAATTCCCCAAAAAGCCATAAATTAAATTATTGTTTAACCTAACTAACGTATTATGGCATCTAGTAATTATGCAAGTTTTGGAATCCGCTGGGCAGCGCAGATCATTGATTTTATTCTTCTCTATATCTTAAATTGGATCATTCTAACACCTATTTTGGGAGCGGTTGGTTTCGGGGTAGCTTCAATGAATGATTTTGACATGTCCTCTATGTCCGAAGGAGACATTGTCGCAACAGTGACCGCCTTGGTGGGAGCTTTGGTAGCGGGAAGTATTGCATTGTATGTCATCAGAATTTTATACGGAGCCTTCATGGAGTCTAGCAAATACCAAGCTACCGTAGGGAAGTTGGCAGTCGGTATCAAAGTGACGGATCAAAATGGAGGGCAGCTCACTTTTGTAAAGGCGTTGCTTAGACACATTGGAAAGATTATTTCTGGAATGGTTATTTTCATTGGTTACCTCATCGCATTATTTACGGAGAAAAAGCAGGCATTGCACGATCTTATTGCCGGCTCAATCGTAGTGAAAAAATAGGAGTCCAACGAACGCTACTTCAAACGAAAAGCCCCGACGTAAGTCAGGGCTTTTTTATTTGGTGATATCCATATGGGTCGATTATCGTTTCGACATATCCGTAAAATCTCGTTCATTTTCTCCGATGTAAACTTGTCTCGGACGGCCAATTGGCTCTCCTCGTTCGCGCATTTCTTTCCATTGTGCAATCCATCCAGGAAGTCTTCCCAAAGCAAACATGACGGTGAACATGTCAGTTGGGATGCCCAGTGCACGATAAATGATGCCAGAGTAGAAATCCACATTGGGATACAGTTTCCGATCCACGAAGTACTGATCTCGGAGCGCTTCCTCTTCTAAGCCTTTAGCAATGTCCAAAACAGGATCATGGACACCAAGCTTTTCCAAAACGTCATCGGCAGCCTTCTTGATGATTCTTGCTCTTGGATCAAAGTTCTTGTAAACACGGTGTCCAAAGCCCATCAATCGGAAAGGATCATTCTTGTCTTTTGCCTTGGCCATCCATTTTTTGGTATCCCCACCGTCCGCTTTAATACCTTCGAGCATTTCAATAACCGCTTGATTTGCACCTCCATGCAATGGACCCCAGAGTGCATTGATTCCGGCAGAAATGGAAGCCCACAGGCTAGCTTGACTTGATCCCACAATTCTAACGGTCGAGGTGGAACAATTCTGCTCGTGGTCTGCATGCAAAATCAAAAGTTTGTCCAATGCCGCAGCCACGACCGGATCAACCTCAAACTCATCCGCCGGCAGATCAAACATCATGTGTAGGAAATTACTGCAGTAATCCAACTTGTTGTTGGGATAAACTACAGGATGGCCAACTTTCTTTTTGTATGCCCATGCAGCAAACGTTGGCATCTTGGCAAGCAACCGCACAATACTGAGATTAGTTTCTTCCTCTGGTCGATTTGGAAGTAAGCTCTGTGGATAATAAGCTGTCTGTGCAGTTACCAGTGAAGACAATACACCCATGGGGTGTGCTGCAGATGGAAAGCCATCCAAAATCTTCTTGATATCCTCATTTACTAAAGTATGGTGTGTGATCTCTCCCGTAAACTGCTTGAATTGAGACTCCGTTGGCAACTCTCCATAAATGAGTAGATATGCGACCTCCATAAACGTGGATTGATCCGCGAGTTGCTCAATGGGGTACCCACGATAGCGCAAGATTCCCTTTTCGCCGTCTAAGAACGTAATGGCACTTTCGCAAGAGCCTGTATTCTTAAATCCTCTGTCAATGGTAATCACTCCTGATTGCCCTCTAAATGAACTAATATCAATGGCTTGCTCTTGCTCCGAGCCTTCGGTCATTGGAAGTTCATAGGACTGATCATCAAGGACTATTTTGGCAGTTTTCGACATTTTTTATTTGGTTAATGCTTTTTGTAATTGATTCCCTAAAATACGTATTCTTAACTAGATTTTAAAGATTTAGTTTCCATTCAAGATCAACGGAAGCCCGTCATCACCACCACCTACAACGATAACCTTCGCATTTGGTGAATTAGCGATTTCTTTGGTGGCCTCAATTCCTCTCATGCGCAAAAGCTCCGGTGTCAAACTGCTGTTAATGATCTTGTTGGCCGTAGCTTCTCCTTCTGCAGCGATTCGCTTACGTTCTGCTTCACTCTTCTCTTTCTCAAGCCTAAATTGATAGGCCAATGCTTCCTGCTCTTGCTTTAGTTTATTCTCTATGGCCATTTTAATTTGATCCGGGAGTTTGATGGATCGTATGAGAAGACTTTTCATCTCTACATTATTACCAGGAGCACTCAATACCTCTCTTGTTTCCTCCTTTATAGCGGACTCAACCTCGGGTCGTTTAGTGGAATAAATTTCTTCAGCAGTATATCTACCCATTACCTGACGAACGGTAGACCTTCCCTCAGGGATCACCAGCCTCTGAATGTAATCACCTCTGAAATTTTCATGAATGGTACCAATGGCATCGTACATTGGATGAAACCGAATGGTAACATCTACACTAATGTTCAATCCATTTTTATCCAATACATCCATGGTCTCTTCGATTTTACTTTCGGAGACTTCATAGATGTATACATCATTCCATGGCGCTTTGACATTCCAGCCGGGACCAATGATATTGTCCTTTTCCAATGTACCACTAAGGGACCTAAAGAGAACGGCGCGTTCTGACGCCTCAATGCGGTAGAAAATGCTACTTGCAAATGAAAAAATAACGATGACTGCCACAACGGCAATCACGATGATGGGGAGGTATTTTCTGTTATCCATAATGCTAAGATATTCGATTTGTTAGGAGACGTAAGGGTAACATTGAAACCCTCACTGAAGTTTCATGGATTTAAGTTGGATTGGTTATTTATTTTTAAGGAGTGATATCCAAGAAAACCAAGTACGGTCTCAAAGCCCTTGTGCATATAGCAAGACTTGGATTTGAAGAACGTGTACAAATTTCTACCATCGCGGACAAGGAGACAATTCCACGCAAGTTTCTGGAGAGTATCATGCTCGAATTAAAGAAAGCAGGCTATCTCGGTTCCCGAAAAGGCAAGGGAGGCGGATACTATCTGCTAAAGGAGCCAGATAAAATGTCCATTTCTGAGATCTACCGTGTTTTGGAGGGTCCCATAGCCCCCGTACCTTGCGTTAGCCTAAATTTTTATGAGAAATGTGAAGATTGCAGAGATGAAGCCCAGTGCGAAATTCACTTACTTATGGTGAAGGTGCGTGATAGCGCCCTTAATATTTACAACAACACATTTATTTCTGATTTAATTAAATAAAAAGTTTCGCAACTCGATTTTCTATTCTACGTTTGCATAATCCTAGTAAGTCTATAGGATTAAATGATTAATGAATGATTCAACTCGACTTAGAAAAAGAAAATGAGCATCTCCGGCACAAAACGCCAGATGAAATTATCGAATGGGCCTTGCCTTTGACGGAAAAGCGTATAGTTACGACCAGCTTTGGTGTGTACTCGGCGGTGTTACTCTCGACGTTCGCCAAAAAAGATCCTAAGATTGATGTGATATGGTGCGATACGGGTTACAACAACTACGAAACATATGCGCATGCACAGAACCTGATCAAAGCCTATCAACTAAACATGAACATCTATGTGCCACAACAGACAAAGGCTTTCACGGATGTGACTCTTGGATTACCAACCGTTGACGATCCCAAACACGAAGCCTTCACGGAACTTGTCAAACTCGAACCTTTTCGAAGGGCACTTGCGGATCACGAACCAGAAGTTTGGTTTACCAATATCCGTGTAAGACAAACGGAGTACCGCAATTCTCTTGATATTCTCAGCTACAGTAAAGAAGGAATTTTGAAAATCAGTCCATTCTATTACTGGAAAGATGAAGACCTTGATGATTACATCAAGGCAAAAGAACTACCAAAGAACACCAGCTACTTTGATCCGGTCAAGGCGTTGCAATCACGTGAATGCGGGATCCATCTAATGGGTTAGACAATGAACTAAACAAAGGGAGACTGATATGCAGAGTTTTAGAACGGAGATCGAGAATCCACTGGTGGAGCAAGATATTCTTGATCTGGAAAAGAAAATTCACTTATTCAATGAGGGTAAAATTGATGAGGAGAAGTTTCGGTCCTTGCGATTAGCAAGAGGAGTGTACGGCCAGCGACAGCAGGGTGTACAGATGATTCGAATCAAACTTCCGTACGGAAAGGTGACTGGGGAGCAGTTGCACCGAATCGCAGATGTTTCGGACGAATATTCCACAGGGAGACTGCACATTACCACGCGGCAGGATATTCAAATACATCATGTTAGTTTGGACCGGACACCGGAGCTTTGGGCGCAATTGGAGCAAGATGATATCACTCTGCGAGAAGCTTGTGGTAATACAGTACGGAACGTTACGGCTAGTCCAATGGCTGGGGTAGACCCGGCTGAAGCATTTGACGTTACGCCGTATGCCCATGAAACCTTTCAATTCTTCTTGCGCAATCCGTTCTGTCAGGAAATGGGAAGGAAGTTCAAAATGTCCTTCTCTGGTTCAGATCAGGACGACGCACTGGCCTTCATGCATGATTTAGGTTTCATTGCCAAAATGCGTGAAGTGAATGGAGTAGTCCAAAAAGGATTCAAAGTATTGCTAGGCGGGGGGCTTGGTTCACAGCCAAATCACGGTGTTGTTATTCATGAGTTTCTGGAAGTCGATTATTTAATTCCATTAATCGAAGGAGTGCTTCGGGTGTTCGATCGACACGGAGAGCGCGACCGAAGAAATAAAGCTCGCTTGAAGTTCTTGATCAATGATATCGGAGCTGAGGCATTCCTTGCTTTGGTGGAAGAAGAACAAAAGGCACTCGGATACACAAGTCATCCAATAGATACAGCACCTTTCGAACAAGCGCCTGTAGTACCAAAGCTGAAGGTTGAGCAAGACGAAATTAAGGATTTGCATGCCTTTGAACTCTGGAAGCAAACCAATGTGTTTGCACAAAAACAAGAAGGTTTTGTAGCCATTGGTATTAAGGTTAAGCTAGGAGATTTTCGAACTGACAAAGCCCGAAAACTAGCAGATCTCATCAAGGAATATGCGGGGAACGAACTGCGGTTTACCCTGCGCCAGGATATGCTGATTCGAAATGTGCAGGCTGAACTGGTTCCATTTTTTTATCAACAATTAAGTGAGCTGGGATTCACAGAGGCGGGATACAATACGACCAAGGATATAACAGCCTGTCCAGGTACCGATACCTGCAACTTAGGCATTGCGAGTAGCACGGGTATTGCCCGTGAGTTGGAAAAGCTCATCCAAGATGAGTTTCCGCAATACGTTCAGAATGAGGACATCACGATTAAGATAAGTGGGTGTATGAATGCTTGTGGTCAACACAACATGGCACATATTGGCTTCCAAGGGATGAGTCTCAAGTCCGGCGCATTGACGGCTCCGGCCCTGCAGGTTTTACTTGGCGGTGGAGTGCTAGGCAATGGAAGTGGACGCTTTGCAGATCGCGTCGTGAAGATTCCAAGCAAGCGAGGACCTGAGGCTTTACGTAGAATTTTCGAAGACTTCGAAGCCAATGCTGGGCAAGGCGAGGATTTCCTGGCCTACTATGATCGACAAGGGAAGATGTACTTTTTTAACTTGTTGAAGGATCTCTCTGATGCGACCAATCTTCAGCCTAGTGACTTTGTTGACTGGGGTCACAATGAAAACTATGTTAAGGAAATAGGTATCGGTGAATGTGCGGGCGTGGTCATCGACCTTGTTACTACACTGCTGTTTGAAAGTGAGGAAAAGATTGATTTGGCGCAGAAGTCGTTGGATGATGGAAAGTGGGCGGACGCGATCTATCATGCGTATGCATCCATTGTGAATTCTGCGAAAGCCATCATGACGTCAGATGGATTGAAGACAAACAGTCATGCTAGCATTATCAATGGGTTTGATGATGTATATGTGAAAGAAGGTAAGATTGACGTGGTGGGGAACTTTAAGGAATTTGCCTATCAAATTAACCAAACGGAGCCAGGAGAAGATTTTGCGCGCAAGTACGTGCAGGATGCACGAGCGTTTTACCAGAAGGTGGATGGCTACCGAGTAAATGAATTGGTCAATGCATAAGCCTAAGTTTACATTGATAGGTGCTGGCCCTGGAGATCCTGATCTCATCACCATAAAAGGAGTGAAGGCACTGCAAGCGGCAGATGTTGTTTTGTATGATGCACTGCTAGATAAGAGATTACTGGACTATGCACCCCGTGCAAAGAAAATTTTTGTCGGGAAGAGAAAAGGGGTGAAGGCATTTGCACAAGAAGAGATTCACGAGTTAATTGTCAAATACGCATTTGCGGATGGACACGTAGTTCGACTAAAAGGGGGTGATCCCTTTGTCTTTGGACGCGGCTCGGAAGAGATCGACTATGCAGCGGATTTCGGTATTGAAGTGGAATTAGTGCCGGGGATAACCTCCAGTACTGCTGTTCCTGCAAGTTTGGGAATAGCGGTAACTCAACGACATGTGGCGGAGAGTTTCTGGGTTGTTACAGGGACCACTAGTTCCCGACAATTGTCAAATGACCTATTCCAGGCTGCACAAACTACTGCTACTGTGGTGGTGCTAATGGGATTTGGCAAGCTTCCTGAAATCGTGGAGATTTACAAAAGCCTGAATAGGGGAGCAACTCCTGTTGCTGTCATTCAAAACGGAACCATGGAGAATGAGCAACGAGCAGTAGGCACAGTCGATACGATTCTTCAGGAGGTAAAACTACATGGTATCGGTACTCCTGCCATCGTTGTTTTGGGTGAGGTGGTTAAACATTCTCAGAAGTTAAAGAACGTTTTTGAGGGAGTTGGAGCTGAGACGCTTCAAACAGCATAATATTGGAACAAAATACACTTTATCCTATCTTTCTGAAACTAAGCAAACTTCAGGTTTTGATCGTTGGAGGGGGGTATGTGGCCGAAGAAAAACTCCATTTCTTGCTGAAGTCCAGCCCGGACGCAAACGTTCAAATGGTCGCGACGTTCTTTAGAGAGGGGACAGTAACCCTGGCAACCGCCAGCGGGGTTGAAATGTCTCAGCGCTCCTATCACAAAGATGACCTGAAAGAGAAGCAACTTGTTATTGTTGCCACGGACGACGAAGCATTGAACATAGAAGTCTACCACCACTGTAAGGAACGAAGTATTCTGGTGAATGTCGCAGATAACCCGCCGTTTTGTGATTTCTACATGGGAGGTATTGTCACCAAGGGGAATGTGAAAATTGCCATTTCTACGAACGGTAAGTCACCAACCACAGCCAAGCGGTTAAGGCAATTTTTTGAAGAAGTGATCCCTGAAAAAGTAGATGAAATGGTCATTAATCTAGATGCCTACCGGAAAACCCTCAAAGGGGATTTCGAACAGAAAATGGAAAAGCTCAACGAGCTGACCAAGGGGTTATTACAAAAAGACTAAGTCGAGAACTATTCCATTCCTGAGAAGGTTCATTAGCTATCTATGGTAATGAACTTTGACGAAGCATACTGGCAAGAACGCTACCTAAATAATTCAACCGGTTGGGACATCGGCTATGTCTCAACGCCCCTCAAATCCTACTTTGATCAGCTGGAAGATAAGGATATTCGAATTCTAATTCCTGGAGCAGGGAATGCATACGAGGCGGGTTATCTCTGGGATTTGGGTTTTAAGCAGGTAGATGTGCTGGATATCGCTACTGCACCTTTAGAAGCGTTTAAAAATCAATTGCCAAGCTTTCCTGAAGAACAGTTGATTCAGCGGGACTTTTTTAACCATCAAGCAGATTATGATCTAATTGTAGAGCAAACGTTTTTTTGCGCCCTGGACCCCCAGCTACGATCCAATTACGTAAGAAAAACGAGTGAATTACTCAAACCAGGTGGAAAGCTCGTAGGGTTGCTCTGGAACAAATCCATGAACACAGTACGACCTCCTTTTGGTGGCAGTGAAGAGGAGTATCGTCGACTTTTCTCTCCATTTTTCGATCTGGAAATCATGAGTACTGCCTACAATTCCATACCTCCAAGGGCGGGAGCAGAGACCTTTATCAAATTTCGCAAAGTCTAGTCATTCGAATACTCTGGCCGCGCTGGAGCGAAAACATCTGTGATTTTGCAATCAGTTAGCGCTCTACCCGAATGAACAACATGTGCTGGAACTGTCGCTACTTGACCCGGCACGTAAATCTCTGTTTTTCCGTCGATGGTTAACTCGAACTGACCCTCGGTCACTTGAGAACTTTGTTCATTGACATGGCTATGCTCGGGCAGGATGGAACCTGCCTTCACTTCCCAATAGGCAAGGGTAAACCCTTCCATATGCACAAATCTTCCGTGAAAGCCCGGAATTTTCTCGGTGGGTGTAATGTCAGCTAGATCGTGTTTCATTTAGTGAGGTTTAGTATTCTGATTTCGCCACAAGTTAATTCATCCATTAACTTACGCATACTTTATTTTTACTCGTATGTTTTTACACCTTACGCTTCCTGGCGATGACCCAGTTGCTGTTAATTCAAGCAACATCGTGACGATAGCTCCTTATGAAGAGCAATACACCATTATCTATTTCAACTATTTACAGAAAAATGGTTCTCCGGACAATACGGTGGTAACAGAATCATTTGCAGAAGTCATGGAGATGCTCAAGTAGGTTTTTTTTCGCAGCACAAAGGAAAACGGCCCAATAAAAGCATATTGGGCCGTCAAAATCGATTCATTAGGAGTTCCTACTCTTCTTTAATTTCCTCGTAGTCTTTGAAAGGAGAGGTATCCAGTTTTTCTACTGCCGCCCTAAATGAAGGCCATGCTTCTGCATAATAACCGTTCACCATATCCATGGCGCTAGCAATTTCATCTTCGAACTTTTTGATCAACTTGTTCTCGGTATCTCCAGGTGCATGGAGCGCATTGCCAACGTAGCGATACGCACCAAAGTAGAAATTGTTGATACTGTTAGGCTGACCTCTGGTGATGCCTTGTCGGTCATCTTCTTCCCCCAAAAAGACATCCAACATACTATTCAAGGTATCAATGGTTGACTTTGCTAACTCAATCTGATCCTTATAGCCTTCTTTGTCTTTCTTCTTAAGGTCCTTTTGAATGCCTTTGGCGATCCCAATGCTCTCCTTTAAGCGATTTACTGCCTCAACACCTAAAGCATATTTCGATTCTATTCCTTTTAATGCTGCGTATTGTGCATTGATTGCACTGTTAGACATATTGAGCCTCGGGTCATACCGTACCTCAACAGTGGTGCTGTCCTTTTGGTCTCCGAAAGTAAATCGCACTTTGTAAGTGCCGGGTTTAACTGTGATACCTCCCGGCTCACGATTACCTCTCCGATCGCCTCGTCGCATGCGATCAACGCCTTTCTCGTCCATACTCCAATACGTTCTATGTATACCATTCTTTTTCGGAGCTTTTGACTTAAGTGTACGAATCAATTCGTCGCCATTATATACCTCCACTACCACGGAATCATAGGTCACTTTCTCCTCTTTTTCCGAATTCATTTCCTCTTTGGGTTCCTCCTTTTTACCTTTCTTTTTCTTCTTTCCGGACTCATCCATCTTCTCGTCTTTCTTCTTAGCGGGCTTATTTATGGAGTAGGTAAGCATAGCCCCTGAGCTTCGATTTTCACCGTTGAAAAGGGCATCTCCTCCAAATCGACTTCCTTTAGGTTGCTGATTAGAGGCCACATATGCTACCGGTGGATCATATACCTTCAGTACTTTGTCTAGCGTCGAAACACCTGCCTTTGCTAATTCCCGAAGTGGACGAATATCATCCAAGACCCATATAGCTCTGCCAAACGTCCCGATCACCAGGTCATGTTCTTCAGGGTGGATAACCAAGTCGTACGCATTGGTCGTCGGAAATCCTTCGGAATCCCATTTAGTCCAGTTAGCTGCGCCATCAATACTAACGTATAGGCCATCATCCGTTCCAAGGAATAGTAAACGAGCTTCTTCCGGATCTTCCACGATACTTAAGGTATAGCTAACCACATCATTTTGATCTACGATACGCTCCCAGGTCTGCCCATAGTCTTTCGTCCGAAAGGCATAAGGCGCGTAATTGAATCTTCGGTAGTCATTTGCCACCAAGAGTGCTTCGCCTTCATTTTTATTGGAAGCCTTGATTTGTGTGATCCAGGCGCCTGATGGCATACCGGACAAGCCTGAGGCAACATTGGTCCAGCTCTGTCCGCCATTTTGTGAAATTTGGACATTGCCGTCGTCTGTTCCTACCCAAAGCAATTCTGAGTTAAGTGGCGATGGTTCGATGACAATGACAGTGCAGTAGTTTTCTGCTCCCGTGGCGTCCATGGTCAACCCACCACTTTCGCCCTGCTTTTGTTTTTCAGGATCGTTAGTGGTTAAATCAGGACTGATGATTTCCCAGTTTTGGCCATTATCAGTGCTTTTGTGCACAAACTGACTTCCAAAATAAACCGTCGATGGGCTTTGCGGATCGCGAGCCATCCCTACGTTCCAGTTGAACCGAAGTTCTACCTCCCCCTCAGGGTACGTAGGTCTAACGCTTTCATTGTACCCTGTTTCGCGATCGTAGATTCCGGCGTACCCTTGCTGAGCAGTGGAAATCCCGTAGCGGCTGTCTCTTGGATCGGGAAGCACGTCAAACCCATCACCAAAGGAAACCTCTTGCCAATAGTGATTTCGAATACCTTGTGCTTTCCAAACGTAAGCCGGACCCGCCCAGGTGCCATTGTCTTGCATTCCACCGTAGACGTTGTAAGGAGTCTCATTGTCTACCGCGATGTGGTAAAACTGTCCTACGGGAAGGTTTTCGATAAACCTCCATGTTTTACCGCGGTCCTTTGTGATGTTGACGCCACCATCATTTCCATCCATCATGAAATTTGGATTTTCAGGGTGGATGTACCATGCATGATGATCGGGGTGCACGCCATTGCTTACCCCGTAGGCAGGCATCAGTTGCGTAAAAGATTTTCCACCGTCTTCGCTCACATTTACGTACGTAAAGATGCTGTAGATGCGATTCTCATTCATGGGATCTACATAGATCTCGGAGTAGTAGAAGGGACGGTTTCCAATGTCACTTTTATCATTTACCTTCTTCCATTTGAATCCTCCATCTTCAGACTTGTAAAGCGCATTCTTCTTAGATTCTACGAGCGCATAAACAACATTGGGCATGGACGGAGCAATGGCCAGACCAATTCGTCCAAGCTCACCTTTAGGGAGCCCGTCTTCATCGGTACGCTTTTCCCAGTTTTCGCCCCCATCAAAAGTCACATAGATGCCAGACCCTGGCCCACCCGATTTGAAGAACCAGGGGTCGCGTTTGTGCTCCCACATAGCAGCTATAAGCTTATTGGGATTGGAAGGGTCCATAATGAGGTCTGCAACTCCGGACCGGATATTGGTGAATAGGATTTGTTTCCATGTAGTCCCTCCATCTGTAGTCTTATAAACACCTCGTTCTTGGTGCTCTCCCCAGGGAGATCCGATCGCACCCACATATACGGTGTTCGGGTTGGAGGGGTCCACGATAATACGATGAATGTGTCTGGTTTTTTCAAGTCCCATCTTTTTCCAGGTCTTCCCTCCATCAAGTGTTTTGTATACTCCATCGCCACCATTTAATGAATTTCTAGGGTTCCCCTCGCCAGTACCTACCCAAACCACCGACGGGTTGGATTGCTGTATGGCAATGGCACCAATGGAAGCGGTTGTTTGGTCTTCAAATATCGGCGACCAATCAATCCCCCCACTGGTCGACTTCCAAACGCCGCCAGAAGCTGCACCCACGTACATAACATCTGGATTTTTGGTGACAACATCGATTGAGGTGATTCGCCCCGACATTCCTGCTGGCCCAATGCTTCTTGGTTTCATGTTCTTTAGTAATTCCATGTCAAGCTGTTGGCCAACGGCTGCAGTACAGAGTGCCAGGAGTAGGGTGAGGAAAGTAGTCTTCATGCTTTAGTTTAGGTTTAATACGTTTTTGAAAGATAGGTACTAACAAGATCAGTACGCTACAGATGCTTGATGAGTGGCAAATAAGTTTTATGTACGAAGTTCGAAACACAAGCTCGTACGACAGCGTTGTTTCTTCATGCGTTTTGTCGGTATGCTTTTTCTTTTTGCGGCTTCATTCCTGAGTACAGCTCAAGAGGAAGATCCTCAAGCATACATTTTGAAAAGTATCTATTTTGGAGGAGGAAGTTTCTTTATCGATGATCCTCAGTTTTTGGAGCTAAAGCATTTGGTAGATTCCATCCCGAATCTGAAGGACTATACCATTACCGTGCACAGTCACACGGACAACATTGGAGGTGCTGCGTACAACGAATGGCTTTCCGAAATGAGAAGCAGGGCAGCAATCAGCAAACTATTGGACCTGGATTTCAAACCCAATCAAATTGAAATTCGGGACTTTGGACAATTCAATCCTGTGTACGACAACAGTACAAGTGAAGGAAGGTACCTGAATCGTCGTGTAGATATTATTTTTTGGCCGGTGGTCATGTGAAACCATAAACTTCGCCAATCTGCCGGATCTCACCAAAGTGTTACTTCTTACCTGAGTTTAAGTTCGCTACTAAATCACGGAATGTCAATAGTGCGTGCGTAACAAAGTGAGCCTCCTTAATTGACAGAATGATTGACCAATGAGAAATGAAATAAGTAGACTATGGGATCATGTCCTTTTGTAAACACACCGAAGAATTCAACTTTTTGATCTAAGTCTTATCCAACTCTTGCCCCGGATAATGCAAGTATCCATCTCCTTTTTGTACCTTAACTGAGTTTTATTACACTCGTTTACATTATGATAGCTAAAACCTCATCCATATTAGCAAGATCGGCTCTTGCCTTTTCATTTGGTCTTTTAGGTCATTTTATTTTCTCCCAGGAATTTTCGGCAGGTATCAACATTGAAAATCCAAACCCGAATGCAGTCCTGCATCTGGTCTCTCCAAACAGTGATCAAGGCCTGCTGATACCAACACTCACCGAAGCAGAAAGGGATGCAATGGTGCTTGATGCTGATGATGCAGGTCTCCTGGTTTATGATCCAGTAGTTGATCGTTTCTTTTTTTGGAGTCCAACTGATATGAGCTGGATTCGCCTTAATGTAGGGAATAGCACGGGTATATCGTCTGTAACATCTGACGGTACGCTTGCAGGCCTAGGTACTGACGATAATCCTTTAGGTGTTGCGGACAATAGCATTACCACTGCCAAAATACAAGATGCAACGATTCAGGATACTGACATTAATGATGTTGCTTTTTCTAAATTGACTGGCGTTCCGGTAAATCTAGACACGGACAACACAGATGATCTTACCGGAACATCCAATCCGGCAGCAGGAGATGTAAGCGGTAATTTCAATACGGGTTTGACAGTAGCTAACGTAGGAGGACAAACGGCAGCTGACATTG
>CAZQJU010000057.1:0-23147 GCA_964593185.1 uncultured Roseivirgaceae bacterium | reverse complement strand
TATTAACATTTTCGATAACATAGCTTAAAGATTAATTTCTAACAATTTTTTACATTAGGATTTGAGCGAACATTTAAATAGTTCATCAGCACCTTTGATCAAATCAAAATTCAAGCAAACGATCCACTGCGGACGTGTAAAAATTCATCAAAGAAGTAGGGTGTTTTCATTATGAATTATGTCCTTAACAACTCCCATGATGAACTGCGATCCAAGATAGACGATGGTACTAGGATATTTTTACAGGTACTGTAAGGATGAATTTACACACCTTCAAAAGTGAAAATACAAACCCACCCAGAAGGCGGAATAAAGGAGCTTTGACATCAAATTTAAAAGTTTCCCGAATGCGTATTCATCTCATCTTTTGCCTGGCAATTGTGCTTCCGTCTTGCTATCATAAACGCATACAAGACCCTGGTCTAATCCAACCTACAGTAGCTTCCTTCAATGACGACTGGGAATTTAGTATACCGGATAACCTGCCCACCAACATCAACCTGCCACATTCTTCAAGAATCGAACCTCTTGTGGTAAATGACCAATGGCAAGGGACCCAACATTACCGAAAGACTTTCACTGTTGAAAATCCACAGGTTGGAAAGACGATCTTACACTTCGAGGGCGTAATGCATGATGCTACGGTCTTCTTAAACACGAAAGAAGTAAAACGGCATGTGGGCGGATACTTACCGTTCTCGATCGATCTGACTCCTCATCTTAAAAGCGGCACAAACGAAGTGAAGGTGATCGTATCCAATCAAGATGACTCCACCATTCCACCAGGTAAGCCACTTTCCGGTTTGGATTTCAACTACTACGGGGGTATTTACCGAGATGTATGGCTAATCAGGAAAGGCTTAATCCACATGACCGACCCCTTTTTGGAAAACAATCAAGATGCGGGGTGGATGATTCATTTCGATAACGTGTCAAAAGACTTGGCCACTGGATCACTTCGCATCCAGCTGAAAAACGAATTACCATCAGATGCGACTGTTGAAATCATCGGTACCCTTTCACTTCAAGGAGATTCTCAGTCTTTCAGCCAAGGTGCTGTACTTTCTCCCTCCTCTTCGGAAGAGTTTGAAATTCCGATCGAGGTAAACAGCCCGCAATTGTGGTCTACAACTACCCCGTCGCTATATGATCTTAACATCAAAATCATTTCACAAGGAAAGCTGCATGATGAAGTAGAAAGCAGGATAGGAATTAGGCAAATCGGATTAAGCGAAGATGGGTTCTTTCTCAATGGTGAAAAAATGTTCATTCGTGGAACAAACAGGCATCAGGAGTACCCCTATGTGGGCTATGCTATATCAAACAGTGCAAATTTCAGAGACGCACTCCAAATCAAAAATGCGGGGTTTGATTTTGTCCGATTAAGTCACTATCCCCAGGATGTTTCTTTCCTGAAAGCCTGTGATGAACTTGGTTTATTGGTGATGAATGCAATTCCAGGATGGCAGCATTATGAAGAAGGTGAATTTGTGCACAATTCCCATCAAGACATTCGAGACATGGTGCGAAGGGACCGAAATCATCCCTCCGTCGTTTTTTGGGAAGTTTCTCTTAATGAGTCTGGCATGACCGAGGAATATATGATCAAGGCAAACGCAATTCTGGACGAAGAACTTCCATTCGAGGACACATATTCTGCGGGGTGGATTGACCATCCTTCTTATGACTTGTACATTCCCGCACGTCAGCATGGAAAACCTCCCCACTACTGGAATCTTCACCAGGAAGGAAAAAGGAATGTATTTATCGCTGAGTACGGAGATTGGGAGTATTATGCTCACAATGCGGGCTTTAATCAAACTGCTTTCAAAGATCTGTCCGACGAAGAACGAAATAGCCGACAACTAAGGGCACACGGAGAAAAACGCCTTTTACAGCAGGCATTGAATTTCCAGGAAGCAGCGAACTCTAACAGAAAAGGAATTTCAACGATCGGCCATGCCAACTGGGTCATGTTTGACTATAATCGAGGGTATGCAGACGATCTGGAAGCTTCCGGTATCTCCGACATCTTCAGAATTCCGAAATTCGCCTATTACTTCTACAAAAGTCAACGACCTCCAAATGAAGACATTGCTCATCCCCTAGTTGAGGATGGTCCTGTGTTGAAAATCGCTTCTCACTGGACGGAAAATTCCGCCCCGACAGTACGCGTTTTCAGCAACTGCGAACAAGTTGGCCTGTACCTTAACGATCGCCTAATTGCCATGCAGGAACCTTCAGTCACACCTTTTTCAGATCATCTACTGCATCCACCTTTCGAATTCTCACTCCCGCAATTTGAAGCGGGACAGTTAAAAGCTGTTGGACTTATCAATCAAGAAATCGTGATTACAGACTATGTGCAAACTCCAGATACTCCGACAGATCTCAAGCTTTCTGTTGATGGTATCAGCGTTACTTCAGAGGAGAAGGCAGATCATCTGTTTGTCTATGCTAAGGTTGTCGATTCCTATGGGAATTTGGTTCCTGGCGACACCAGTAAGGTACGTTTTGTGCTAAACGCAGATGGAAAGCTACTTGGCAAAAACCCCGTCCATGCAGAAGCTGGTATTGCAACCATACTTTTCCACGGAGATCCAAAAACACTCGACGTGAGCGTCTATGCTACAGAATCCAAGATTAGACCAGATACCTATAGCGCTGCTAGTCGACCCATAAATTAGCACGGACACAAGTCCCAACCACAGATGTCTTAGTTACTTATGGAGTTTCCAGCCTGTAAAAACTGAGCAGATTACCATCTGGATCCTTAAAGTCGAAGTAGGAGACTACACCCGGCACCAGTTCTACGGGAGTTGGTGATATGCCCAGCGCTTGAAGGCGCCGATGTTCTTCCTGGATCTTATTCACTTCCAAACGCAAGACCGCGCCATTCGATAAAGTTCCCTCAAACAACTGTAACCAAGTGGTCGTATTCAATTGAAACTCCACAACTCCCTCTGCGGGAGTGAAACTTTCAACTTCACCCAAAAGGCTATTGTACCAATCAATGGACGAACTCAAGTCAGAAACAGGAAAGCAAAAAGTACTGCTTGCATACCTAACATTGTCCTGAGCGCTGCTTGCAAGAAATACAAACAGAAGAGTGATTGTGCATAGTAGATGTTTCATTACATTACTTGGTTAGTAGTTCCTCTAATTGATTGCAGGACAAATCCCATCCTTCGGCGGCGCCCATTTGTACCATTTGCTGGAACGCCTCTGGCGAAGCATATGTATACGTTGCCGTTACGGAAGTAGATCCACCTTCCGATTTAAATAACACCTCTAGTTGCATAGGTGGTACATCGTCCGTTTTCTCTCCCTGCTCGTCGCAGAAGTACTCCTCTCCCACAATGCGTTCGTGCTCCACAATCTGCAGGTAGTCCATTCTTCCCCGATACGAGTCACCCTCAGGACCATTCAGATTGTAAATCCAATAGCCGCCTTCTTTAAACTCCATGACATCAATTTTGCAGGTATAGGGCTGTGGAGCCCACCATTGGCTTAATAGATCGGCCTCACTCCACGCCTTCCACACGTTCTCCACTGACGCAGAAAATTTTCGTACGGCGATTAATCGGTTGTTTTCTAAATCTTCGGTAAAAGTAGTTTTGTCCATAGTTGTAGTTGTTAGTTCATTTTGTTTAATAGATCATCCAACTGATCAAATCGATCTCTCCAAAGCTGCTTAAAGGGCTCCAGCCACTCGATAATTTCCAACAGTTTCTCCGGTTTGATATGACAGAACCGTTCTCTACCTTCTTTGGAAATGGAGATGGTGTCGCATTCTTCCAAGACTTTTACATGAAGAGATACACCCTGTCTGGAGATGGAGAATTGCTCCGCCAGTGCGTTTAAATTCTTCGGTGCGTCAATCAACGTTGATAGGATCTCTCTACGCGTAGGATCCGCAATGGCTTGAAAAATGTCTCTTCGCTGCTCCATATATGCAAGTAAGTACTTGCAAATATATACGCAAGTATTTACTTGCACAAAAATTTCAAGTGGTTTTACCGATCGTCAATTTTTCCGTCCAACTACTGACGCTGCAACGTTCTAAAAAACCTCTCGCTTTAAGTTTCTGAGTTTGGCCCCAAAATTGATTTAGATCAACTATGAGAGCCATCCTACTATTCATCCCCCTGCTAATTAGTTGCTACCCTCACCGACTTGTACCACATGACTATAGCATTGAAAAGAATAATATCGAAGCTCTTGTGGAATTGGATTCGGTGGTGATTTCGCTAACCAATCTGGAAATCAAAAGTGACCATTTTGTTTTTGGCATGGGGGTACAGAATCAATCCTCGAAAACAATCTTCATTAATTCCAACAATTTCACAAAATACGGCAAGCCCTATTCCTACTTAGACAGTACGTATCTGCATACCATACAGGAAATCATACCTGCAATGTCGACCAAGCAGGTAGACCAGTTCTTTACCAGAAAAAAGCAAAATGCGGAAGCTGCCGCTGTCTTTCTGTTCTTTATTGGGGCTGTAGTCACTACCTATGATGCTATCAAAGACGTACAAGATGAGTCTAAGAGTCACTGGACGGAAGAGGACAACAAAAAGGCCCTGGCTAGGGAAGCCGTAACCACTTCCACCGTATTGCTGACCGATGCACTGACAGAGGTAGCATTCACATCCCAGGAAAGGGCTGCTACAGAGTTAAAGTACCTTTCTGCTGAATTGTTCGATGAAAAATTCATCTCACCCGGAGATGCATTTTATGGCAAAGTACTCTTTAGACGTGTAGGAGAGCTTCAGCGCTATCACCGAGTACGGGCCCCCTTTAAAAAGGAGAACTTAATCTTTGATTTTCGAAAAGCAACACCTAAAGAGCGACGGTTTCTCTTTGAGCAGGGGTACTAGCAGAATCGTCCACCGCTTCGTTAGATCCGATAGATGTATACCTTTGGCAATTCCTGCAATGGATGGTTTAGCAATCGTTTCTTTCATTTCTGCCAGTCTCTTTCTCATGCTGGGACTTTTTGTACTGACCGAAGGGCTCAAAAGGCGGAAAGCATTCATTTGGTTGGGATTGTTCTTTTTGGTGCTGGCTTATAACTTCCTTGATGGTGCCCTGCTTTTCTCCAATTTCTACCTTTCAAACAGCTCACTGATCTTATGGGAAGACCCATTTCTACTGCTGCATGGACCCTTTATTTTCTTTTTCGCTCATGCCATTCGTACAAATCGAACCTGGAAACCAACTTTCACATTGCACTTTGTTCCATTTATTGTAGCGTTTTCAGCCGTCATGTACTTTCATATCTCATCCACGCACGAAGAGAGAATCACATTGCTTGGAAACATAAGCAGTATCGAACTATCTGTCCAAACGCTGCTGGGTTTCATACCCGTTTTTATCTACTTACTGGCGTATGTTTTGGTCTCCAGAAAAATCCTTTTTCAGGCCCAAAAAGAACTTAAACTGTACTATTCGACCGTCGAAATCAACTGGGCCTTAGATGCCGTAAACTTACTCCTGGTGCTCGTACTACTTGCCGTTTTTAGTACGGTATCACGAATTTTTCCCCTTCCCTGGCTTCAAATCTTAACGCTTGCATTGGTTGTCATTTCATCTATTGTCTTGATTGCACGACTACTGACGAAAGGGCTGAGAACGCCAATCTTCCTACCTCCTGTGCATACAACAAAATCCAACCTGATCGATGAGGAAGCAACCTCAGCGCTCTTCGAAAGAATTGAATTGTTGCTCCGGGAAAAAGAGTTGTTTAAGAACCCAGCTCTCACACTTAAAGATCTTTCTGACCACCTTCTGGAATCTGATCGAGCTGTATCCTTTGCCATTAACAGATTGGCAGGCACACACTTTTACGACTACATCAACCGATTTAGAATTGAAAGTGCAAAACAATTGCTGTCAAGTCCTCCAGACCCGAACATGACGATACTCGAAATAATGTACCAAGTGGGCTTTAATTCAAAATCGTCTTTTAATACCCAATTCAAAAAGATCACTGGGCTGAGTCCTTCCAGTTACAAAAAGAATCGACGATAAAAATTGGTTCGAGTACGTGTATTCGGTCGAAGTTTCGGTTAAACAGTCTGTCTTTTGGTCAAAAACAAAATGAAAAGACTGAATCAAGCGCTTACCAACCGAGCAATACTAATCAATCACTTTTACGCGGGGATCTTTATTACTGCATTTTACCTATGGTTAAGCCCCAAGATCATCAGCTTGGGCTACCCTGGATTATCCGTACTTTTATTAGCCGAGGTATTTGTACTAACACCTTTGGTAGGGGGGCATCTTTTCCTGCTTTCCTGGAAAGTCAATCGTTCTTTCTCACTCAAAGGAATAGTGCCCTTTCGAACAAAAATGCCTTGGCAGAAATTTATCCTTTGGATGTTGGGCGGTATGCTGATTTCCGCACTAATATACATCCCACTCTATCCCGTTGGACTCTGGTTACGTGAACACGTTTTCGGTTGGTTACCTGCATGGTATTTTAATCCTACTTTCGGGACAGCCGACACCGAACTTATTGCCAAAGTATTCCTTATAGGTGTATTTATCGACGGGATTTTAGGACCCCTGATCGAAGAGTTGTTTTTTAGGGGATACCTACTGTCGCGCATGGCGCATTTAAAGAACTGGGCTCCATTCGTAAACGGAACCTTGTTTGGACTCTATCATTTTTGGCAACCACACAACTTAATTGCGGTTTGCGCCATGGGGATCATTCTTAGCTGGATCGTTTGGAAGACCAAGAACGTGTATTTGGGAATCGCCATCCATTGCACAATGAATATACTTGGGGCGCTAAGTGGCTATTATGCGGTGCTTAATGGAGTCATGCCAGGCAGATAGCAAATGTATACTCCCATCAATTGCTCAAAATCGCCTACCTTTTGGTTAGAACGCTTTAAGGTTTCTTCATGGTACTGGACCCCAATTTGAGATGTTCCTCTCCTTCTGAGTTAAAAACGCGTATAAGTCGAGATTTATCCAGGCAAAAGCCTGATGGCTCTGAGAGGTTCGATGTAATCATCATCGGTATGGGAAGCATGGGCTCAGCAGCCTGCTACCATCTAGCCAGAGCGGGCTGCCGTGTCTTGGGGCTCGAGCAATTTGAAATCCCACACGAGCACGGATCTCATTCCGGACAGTCTCGCATCATCCGAAAAGCCTACTTTGAGCACCCCAATTATGTGCCTTTGTTAACAGCCGCTTATGACAATTGGTCCAAACTAGCCAGCTCCTCAGGGGAGCAACTATTCTTCAAGACGGGCCTAGTCTCCTTTGGGAAACCGGATAATCCACTCATTACAGGTATTCACGCATCCGCAGAACAGCACAACATTGACATCAACTCAATTTCTTCTGAAGAAATGGAGCAGGACTATCCTCCGTTTTCAATACCTGCTGACTATGCTAAAGTGGTTGAACCAAATGCTGGTTTCTTGTCGCCTGAGCGTGCCATCCTGGTCCATCTGACTCAGGCGATTGCTCAAAATGCGGTTGTGCATCTGAGTGAACGTATGGTTTCCTATCGATCATTCAAACAGGAAATTGAGGTAAAGACCAACAAAGGTTCATATCTGTGCAAAAAGCTCATTTTCACGGCTGGACCTTGGGCTGATCAGCTACTGCCCCCACTCAAACCTTCACTTAACGTGACACGTCAGGTTCTCGCCTGGGTCAACCCCAAGGCAACAAAGTCGTTTGGCCTCAACAATTTTCCGTGCTGGATGTTAGCCAATCCAATCGGTCAAGGGTTGTTTTATGGATTTCCGATACTACCTACTTCGCAATTTGGTGGGCCCCATGGGATGAAAGTGGCTTACCATCATCCGGGAGAAATCACCCATCCTGACCAAGTAAATAGATCCGTAACCGAAGAAGAAAAACTGTTTTTAAGCTCATTTCTTAAAGAATTTATACCTAATGGATTTGACACTTTTGAAACTGTAAAGACCTGTTTATACACCAACACTCCAGATGATCACTTCATTGTGGATGTTCTTCCCGAAAATGAAAACATCATCCTTGCAGCGGGGTTCAGTGGTCACGGGTTCAAATTTGCCAGTATCGTTGGCGAAGTATTGGCGGACTTAGCAACAAAGGGAAAAACAGTGCACCCCATTGAATTTTTGCAACTAGATCGGCTTACTAGTGGGTAGTGCTACTATTGAACAGTAGTTTGTTCCTGCATGATCTGAGGAGCTATTCAGGCCTACTGATGGAATCAGCTAACGCTTATTTACATCCCGACAAATCCAACATTAATCGAAATAATGAAAGGGAATCTCAAAAAAATACAAGGATTTTAGGGCTCAGGTTATTACTTATGTCCTTTCCAAGGAATCACGACAGCTATGAATCGAATTTTATTGATCCTGACATTGCTCTATTGCGCACCTCTTGCGCTCACGTATGGACAGGAAACTGACGCATATTCGGACTACTCCTATCTCTGGGCAGACGATAAAAAAAAGAAGAAAAATAAAAAGAAGAAAAAAGGAGCAAAGAGCACCGTTTCCATAGCAGACTCTGCGCAGCTTCCGACTGTAGACAGCCTCCAGTTCGAAACCCTTTCAAGTGATTCACTTTTTCAAGATGACACGCCGTTAGAGACATCGCTAGATCCTGCTGCAAACGCGGAGCTTCTATACAAGACTGAAGCAGTGCCAGACACACTTCAGGAGACGGAACCAGTGTCAGAAGAGGCAGAAGAAGTACCTCTGGAAAAAACTCGAGCGAAAAAGGAGCGCGTGCCCATCAATGATTTCAGGGCTCCACTTACTCCAGAAGGTTCAGGGGGAAATTTCACTGGGGGGTTTACGTACACTACGATAGGAGATGAGGCTTTTGTTGGCATGGTACTTTCTCCTGAGTTTTCAATTGGAAAAGTAGGGATTGGGTTGAATGTTCCTATCCTCTACGGACTCGATAGCAAATCAGTCCGGACAGAAATTTTTAGGGACGGTGTTGGGGCAGCCCGACTGGTTCGCTATATACGATACGGTGCTCAAAAGCAAGACCCTGTGTACGTTCGAGTTGGGCAGCTAGATGGTACAATGATTGGCTACGGTGGACTCGTCAATAACTACTCCAACACAACGTCCTTTGAAAAAAGAAAAGTTGGCCTTCACTACGATATTAATTGGAAGGGCTTCGCAGGAATCGAAGGTTTGTATAGCGATTTTGATCCTTCATCACAAAATTTACTGGTTACACGTCCTTACGTAAGGCCTTTGGCTTTCGCAGGCATTCCGGTTGTCAGTACACTGGAATTCGGAGCCACCTTCGTATCGGACAAGGATCAAACAAGTATTCCGACGTCCGACACCACAACAACTTCCTATGCATTCACTAGCAATGGAGTCAATGCATTTGGGCTAGATGTCGGCATCACCGTCTTGAGCGTACCTTTCATTCAAATCGATCTTTTCGCCAACTATTCAAACCTGAGTATTGCTAACGATTCACTGGAAACAGTTGCCATGGCACAACTTGGAGATGATAGTTTTCAGTCTGGATCAGGCTTCTCCTTTGGGACGAACTTCCGTTTGCACTTTATAGCGGATGTGTTCAGCACTGATATCAGAATTGAGCGGCTTAGCTACAAGGATCATTACCTCCCACAGTTTTTTGATGCCGTCTATGAAATCAATAAAGATGCAAAGTTGCTATCCCTCGTAAGTGCAGAAGCGAAAAATGGCATCTATGGAAGTCTGACCGGCCACGTGCTGCAAAAGTTGCAGCTGGGCGGAAGCCTGATGATTCCCGACAATGTCTCAGATACGTCACCTGCGGTAGTGCGAGTACATGCCGATATGGACCGTTTAGCAGATAAGTTCTCGTTTCACGGAAGCTACATAAAAGGTGGCCTTGGTGATTTAAGCGACGCATTCACCTTGGATGAGCGTTCGCTGGCAAAGCTTCGATTTATCTATCACATGAATAAGTTTCTAGCTACGGGCGTGGATTACTACTATGCGTTTACACAAGTAGATGATGGTTCCTATCAAGTTACCAAGACGGTTATGCCATATTTTGGTGTCAGCATAGACTTTTAGTCGGCATGTCCATTTACCTCCAAGCGTTAGCTGCTGATCAGGCAGGGGATTGGGACCTAGCACATTCATTGATCCAAGAGCTATCAAGCTCCTCAGCAGCGTGGATTCATGCATACCTGCATCGAAAAGAAGGTGATCGATTTAATGCCCAATATTGGTACCATAAAGCAGGCAAACCTTACCACGAAGGAAGCCTTGAGCAAGAGTGGGAAGAAATTTACCAATATTTAACAGAGGTTAAAAAGTCTTAAATCCTTCTGAACTCAGTACAAAAGCCAGAATTTTGGCATTGTGCGATCTTTATTTATCATCTGGACATGCTTCTGCTCGCTGGGAGTGGTTGCGCAAGAACGCAATTTGAAAGGATATGTAGAAGATCGATCAACCTCGTCTCCACTCCATGGAGCTCACATTCAAAACATCAGCACGCGTAAACTCGCAATAACTTCCTTGAATGGCACATTTGCAATTCCTGCATCAGTAGGAGATTCTATTATTTTATCGTACACCGGGTTTGAGAGGAAGTTGCTAATCGTCACAGAAGACAAACTGCAAAAGCCACTTTCAATCGCGTTAAATCCTGCCGAGATTGAGCTCAACGACGTGGTGATCACCCCTTTCCCAGAGTATTGGAGATTTAAACAAATGATCCTTGAAACCGACCCTCAAGACTCCTCACTTGCCATTTCACTTCCCATGGTGGGTAAGTATGCTTTTTATGACCCAAGATCAGAACCCATGCCCCTGCAGGAAAACTTGCTTGCCCCATCTATTGCAGTTCCCATCAACCTGGAAGGATTAACAAAGCGGGGGAAAGAAAAGAAAAAACTACAGAAGGCACTGGAGCAGGAACGAAAATGGAAGATCGCATCAGAGAAATTTAATCGACAGTGGGTTAAAGACCTCACGGAATTGGAAGGAGAAGTGTTGACCAATTTTATCGCCTTTTGCAACTTCTCTGCTGACTACATCATTGAAACACATTTGCTAGAGCTTAAGGCTGAGATTCTTGTCCTATTGAGTGAGTTCAAAGCCTCTGCAGCTCCTGACGAAACACCTTATACTCCCGGAGCATAGTTGGTCACTCAATGGCCATAAACCCAGTAATACTTGTTTCTTCTGCTTGTTGAATAATGTGGACCATATTCAAATGATCCTCATATAGAATGTAAGCATCGATGTCAAGAACCGTGGGGACACACGAGATGCCTTTCTTATCTGTGATCATGATTTCACCAAAATGGAACTTCGTGAGTGAGCCAATAAAATCTCCCGTAAATTCTTTAGAATCATGGAAAAGCTTACAACCCACTTGCGTTAGCTCAACCTCCGGTTTTCTGTCCAAGAAGATGGTGTCATTACCGTAAAAAAACAAGAATTGAGATAAACCCCGTTGCGGAATAAGCAGATAACCTTCTTTGGGAATAATCAGGTGCCTTACAGATGCTTCGAAAGCACTTCCCGGAGTGTAGTACTCATGTAGAAAGACAGTGTCGTTACTTTCTTCTACCGTCACTACCAAGGTGTCTCCTGTGAAATGAAATCCCCGATCGCAACTACTTTGGTACAATGCATACTTCGCAGTATTTCCATCAACAACATTTCGCAGGTCAAGGCCAGCCAGCGGATCGACTTCGATGATCCTACTTGACGAATCATCTTCACAAGCCAAACAGCATACTATTACAATGAAGATTAATGGGACAATTCTCTTACTGGCGTATCTCATACACTTAATACAGCCTATACTACGAATCCCCTAGGTTGTTGTAAAAAGCTTAAAATGCTTCGCTTATCCCAACGTAGAATGAAAGCTGACCTCCCCGGGCGATGCCAAGATCCACCCGTAGATTTAGCTTGTCTTCCGGAATTGCTGCGAACCTACCTCCCATGCCAGCCACGTACTTGAAGTCTTGGAATTCAAAATCTCCGAAACGGCTCGCAACATCACCGATACCTGCAAAGGCTACCATGCCAAATCTCCAGAACAAAGGCCTGCGGTACTCGATCTGAGAGTAGATCATCTGGCGATCTCTATAAAGACTTGCATTGGCAATTCCACGAAGTCGGTTGTCCCCACCAAGTTGTGGCAACTTGTAAAACGGAACACTTCCTGCCGTAAAGCTTCCACTAATCTGCAATGCAATGATATTCTCCTCATTCCAAAGGCTTAGGTATTTTCTTGCGTCAATCAAATGAGTGTTGAAGCTAAAGTCACCGACGTATGTGAAGAGCGAATTTACAGAGACCAGGTACCCACTACTTGGATAGATGGCGTTATTTCGGGAATCATAGCGGAAAGCCGGCCCTAAACCCAACAATGTTCCACCCTCAATACCCAATGGGTTTTCAGATCGGAGTATCCCTCCCTCCTGGACATCCGTGATGCGACTGTTTTGTAAATCCCACCCTAATCCCACAAATGTTGTTTGGTTCAGTGGTTTAAGAAATCGCCCTTCTGACTGCACAAACACATGGCTGTATTGTTCTGAGATGTCTGGGTCATTTGCATTTCCAATGCCAAAGTACAGATCCGGGAAGTTAAAGTACCTGACAGAAGCATCGATTGCATTCCCACTTGAAGTGAACAAATTCACATTTACGGCAGATAAAATTTGATTCCTCAGTGTATAGACAAAAAAAGGAGAAATGGTTGACTGCCGAACAAAGGTAGTATCCTGCGTTGCTCCTGAACTCAACACCCCGACAACCGCAGCACCAAACTGCCAGCTAGTTTCGGGAGCAAAACTAATTGCAGGAAAAACGGCAAAAGACGGACCTCGTTCCAGACTGTCAGATTTTTGAGAAAGTGCCAGGTACGGAAGGAGGGTCAGTAGAAATAAAACGCTTTTAATACCGAACCTTAGTTGTGGAATTTCACACATCTACAACTCAAATAATGGTCATCACCAACACGTGAGTGATAGATATTTTCATCGTTTCTTTTTAATGTAATGATACCAGCAGAATTGCTATCCTTCAGTTCATTATCCCACCAGTTGCCGTGGACACCAACTCCCTTGTAGAGCCCTCCTGGTTCACCAAATCCACCAAATAGCATGTCCATATCACTTTCCTGCCCATCAATCAGGTACTTTCCCGAATGATGCCACCCGCCAAAGAAGTGAAACAAATGCTTCCATTCGTGGATGGTAGGTACGTGCCACCCTTCCGGACACGCACGATTGGCTTGCTCATAATTATACAATCGACCAAATTGATTGCCATACTCAGGTGTATCGTTGTAAATCCTTGATCCAGGTACGTTGAATTTTACGTTTTCTGCATACCAGGTTCTCCTTATTTCCCCGCCGTGGTGCTCCCTGACAAAGGTGATGGTTTTGTACTCCATGCCATCTCTCGGATCAGTGAAAGTCCCTAGCGTATGGAAAAACTTCTTGTTCCGTTCTTCTCTACTTTCTTGAGCAGAAGAAGCAGTCACAAATAAACAAACAAGTGAAAATGCAATCAGTGCGCTCTTTATCTTCATCGTTCTAACTAGTTGGTTGCATTGTAAATTACTTAAAAGGGCTGCATTTGTTTCAAAACTTTTAGATAGAATGTGCAAATGCGATGACCAGCGTATGCCGATTTTCATGTCGGTTGGCAGGCGTTTGGAAAAACCAATGCATATAACCTATGTTCGTAGCTAGCTTCCTCAAGGAATACCCCAGCAAAAATTGCGCTCGATGTTGGTCAAATAGATTAATACTGACATCACCGGCATGAAACATAATCTCACTACTGAGCGTCAAACTCCACTTTTCCGATAGGTACTGTTTGTACCCTGCTTTATTTCTAAACCTCCACAAGTAATTGTAGCCATCCGTCAGTTCGCCATTCGACGCATTTCTGAAAAATCGCTCCTCCACCATGAATTTCCAGGAAAAACTAGACTTCCCAAGTGGCAAGGTCAATGCTACACTTTGGTAAGGTCGCAGCTCCGGAACAAGCACGAAGTCAGTATCCACAAATCGATTGATGTTCAGATTGGTAAATCCTGCACCAATCGAAAATCCATAGTTTAGCTTTCGGGTGACCCCGGTAGTAAAAAAGAGATGATATCCATTTTCTCGGTCCAAAAACGCCCGATATTGTGTCGCGAATGACCAAGAATAGTTTTCATTTAAGGTTTTTTTCACACTGTAGTGCGTCCAAATGACGGACTCATTGACGATGGTCCGGTCTTGTGCTTGACCTTCAATTGCAGAAAGTACAAGTAGCACCCTGAGGATGCTTTTTAGCATTTTCATGAAGTTATTCCTGAACTTCAACCACCATCTCTATCTCTACCGCGATATTTCTTGGCAATGAACCCATGCCAACCGCAGCCCTTGCATGCTTTCCTCTATCGCCAAAAATTTCTACCATGGTGTCTGAAAACCCATTAATCACTTCAGGTTGGTTTCCAAAATCTTCGGCGCAATTCACCATTCCAAGCACCTTGACAATTCGCACGACCTTGTTTAAATCGCCAATTTCAGCTTTCAAGGCAGAGAGTTGTGCTTGTGCCACCATTTTGGCCGCCTCATAGCCCTCTTCGATAGATAAATCCACACCTATCTTGCCGGTTACCCGAGTACCATCAGCTCGTGTAGGACCTTTTCCTGCCATAAAAACCAGATTCCCCGTACGTACAGCGTTGACATAGTTTGCAACTGGAGGACTAGGGGTCGACAGCTCTATTCCAAGCTCAGCTACTTTAGCTTCGATATCATAGGTGTACAGCTCCTCTACCTGCGTGGATTCCTCTTCATTATTGGTGACACAACTGGTGCCTAAAAGCATCATTAAGGTGAATAGTTTGAATATTCTCATAGTTGTTTAAGTGTTGATTCTCGTATTGATTTGAACTCCGACCCTGTCTTCCAATTCGGCCACTTTTCCATTTCCGACACCTGGTACCCAACCTCCATCATTAGTTCTCCATCAAGTGCCATCCCGTCAAATGCCCACCCCTTCTGGTACTCATCTTGTGGTCTGTGGTATTGTGTATTCAAATAGACCGTGTTTAAGCTATCGATGTAGTCAATCCCGAGCGTCATGTGTTCGTACGAGCCTGAAGCATACAACGCTGGGATTCCAACTTTTGCAAATTGAAAGTGATCTGAACGGAAGAAGAATCCTTTACCCGGGTCCGGGTCTGGAATCACATACCTCCCTTGCTGATTGGCAATCTCCCTCGCAATATCTTCCAGTTCGGATTGTCCATACCCAACCACCGTCAGGTCTTTCATCGGACCAAACGTAGTAATACCGTCCATATTGATGTTTGCTACCGTCTTATTCACCGGGTAAATTGGATTTTCTGCATAATGCTTTGACCCAAGAAGCCCTTGCTCCTCAGCCGTCACGGCCAAGAACACAATACTTCTCTTTGGTTGAGGACCAAGCGCCATGGCTTCGGCTATTCCTAGCAAGGTTGCAGTCCCTGAGGCGTTGTCATGTGCCCCATTGTAAATACTATCACCTTCAATTTCCGGACCTACGCCCAAGTGGTCCCAATGTGCTGAGTAAATAATGTACTCATCAGGTTTTTCTGATCCAGGGATAAGTGCTATAACATTTTTTGAAACATCCTTTTTGATCTCATTTTTTACCGACACCGATACCTTCATCCCCAATTCAATCGCCCGAAAATCACGCTGCCTGGAACGCTCCGAAAAGTTCTTCATGTCTTTTCCCGAAGCTTCAAAAATCTTGATAGCAGCATCACGTGTCATCCAGGCTAAAACACTGGGTTGAAATGCATCTCCTGACTGATCCAGGTATAGGCTAGCGCCAGACCAGGAATTCCTGACAACCAGCCATGGGTAGCCGGCAGGTACTGTTTCGTGTATGATAATGCAGCCAGCTGCACCTTGACGTGCTGCTTCTTCATATTTATACGTCCATCGACCGTAATACGTCATGGTCTCTCCTTTGAAGAATGAGGGGTCACCGGCTGCAAAACCCGGGTCATTTACAAGTACAACCACGGTTTTCCCTTTGACATCCAAACCTTCGTAATCGTTCCAATCGTATTCCGGAGCTACCACACCATAACCAGCAAATACCAGTTCAGAGCCTTCGAGGCTTACCTCGTCCTCCACGCGTTCTGTGTAGGCCACAAAATCATCCAACACATTGAGAATAACGGATTGCCCATTGCCTGTAATCGTCATGGTATTCGAGGGTTTTGCCGTCAATTCCACCATTGGCACATCCTGAAAATACGAGCCTCCGTTACCAGGGCTAAGACCGTAAGCTTCGAACTGCGACTTCAAATAATTAACTGTTTTTACCTCACCTTCTGTGAATGGTTTCCTGCCTTGAAACGCATCCGAAGAGAGGGTTGTGAGATGTTTCTGGAGAGAAGATTCCGAGATCCCTTGTTTTTCCCTGAGGGCGTTCTTTTCACTTGTCTGGCTGCATGCTAGCATGAAAATAGTAGCAATCAGGGATAGCTTACTCATAGGCATAAGATGGAAATTTTTTGCTGCCAATTTAAGGGAAATCATGGTATCACCTTGCTCGCTTCATTCGTTCCTCCAATAAATTCCTAATTTGGCACTACGGCTGACGTAAATCCAAAACATATAATTTCGACCCACCTTCTAGACAAACAACTGGACGAAACCATGGAAAAAAAAGAAATCAACGGACATGATCATATTCGATATGAAAGACAAACTTTTGATCTTCCTGAAGCCAGCCAACGTGCAAAGGAATACTATCAGTGGCTGGATACCCGAAGAACAGTTCGCGACATTGCTGACAAACCGGTTCCCAGAGAACTGATTGAAAATCTAATCATGGCCGGCTCCACTGCCCCATCGGGTGCCCACAAGCAGCCTTGGACCTTCTGCGCAGTCTCAAACCATGAAATCAAGAAAGCCATTCGCGAAGCGGCTGAAAAGGAGGAATACGACAGTTATCATGGCAGGATGAGCGATCGATGGCTTGACGATCTTAAACCGATAGGGACGGACTGGAACAAGCCATTCCTAGAAGAGGCTCCTTGGTTAGTAATCATATTCAAAAAAGCCTTTGAACTTGTGGAGGGACAGAAATTCAACAATTACTATGTCAATGAATCAGTTGGCATTGCATGTGGGATGATCATATCAGCTATTCACAAAGCAGGTCTTGTCACCCTTACGCACACACCTTCCCCCATGAATTTTTTGACAAAAATCCTCAACAGGCCGGAAAATGAAAGGCCCTACCTGTTGCTTCCAATCGGGTACCCTAAAGATGAGGTCTATGTACCTGACATCCATCGAAAACCTCTTGAAGAAGTTGCCGTCTTCTATGAATAAGAACCAAGAAGTACAGTATCCGAGAGGTTTTCTAAATAACTTTAAGTAAATCTACGAGCGATGAAAAATCTCTGTGTGCTTCTTTTTCTCTCACCATTGCTACTCAGCAGTCAAGCGAAAAAAGCAAGCCAGCTAATTGAAGAAGGTCATAAAAAGTATAGCCTGTCGAGTGGCCAAATTGAATACAAAATAACGGGTGATGCAGAGGGGGCTGAGGTCATGGTTTTCGATCACTACGGATGGCGTAGTATGCGCAAGCAAACCATGATATTTGAGCTTTATGAAATCAAAACCATACAGACACTTCACGAAATCACCGACGGAGACTTCGTATACCGATTGAACGACGGGGATTCCACCAAAATTTCTCGCAAAGACTACAAATGGAGTCAGCAAGCAGCATACAAGGAACCAAAAGAGGTCTCTGAAGCTATCCTTTTTTCCATGGGTGGAACCCATGCAGGAGACTCGCTGCTCCTTGGCAAATCATGTCAGGTATGGTTGTTTGACAACAAGGCCATTCAGGAGCTTTGGACCTGGAATGGCCTGGTATTAAAAAGAAAAATTAAACTAGGAGAGCAGATCATTTATTCCACGGCAGCAACTATCAAACTTGACGTCGAACTTGATGATGTACTTTTTGAAATTCCAGACTATCTAAGAGAAAAAGAGTAATGCACAAACTATTTCTTCAATTTTCAGCACTTTCGGGATTCATAGCTGTCGGATTGGGCGCGTTTGGGGCACATGCACTGAAAGAAAAGCTATCATCAAGTGGTTTTCTTGAAACCTACCAAACAGCAGTCTCCTATCAGTTTTACCATACCTTGGCATTGTTGGGAATCGCCCTTTTTGCTTTAAGGTATCCCTCCCCGATGGTGAATTATTCAGGTTATGCCATGATGCTGGGAATCTTGATTTTCTCAGGCTCACTGTACCTACTATGTTTTTCAGGAGTCAAGTGGCTTGGAGCAATTACACCCATTGGCGGTCTAGCCTTATTACTCGGATGGTTACTGTTTTTCATCGCTATCCTTAAAATCAGTTGATGAAAAAAGAGTGCCCATCTTGTGCCATGGAGATTGAAGCCAAGAGCAAAGAATGTCCGATTTGCGGCTATGAATTTGCCGAATTCCCTTCATCCTACAAGTGGATTGCTATCGGGTTGATCTTGCTGATCATCCTCTATTCAATCCTCTGAGCTTATTCGGATTCAAATTCAAATTTGTCGCTTAGATTGAATTTGGGGAAAGCTGCCGTTTAGCATTGGACTCATTTCTCTCGAATAGCCCGCTTCTCACAAAGAGAATGACAAACGAAACCGTAAGACCAAGTCCGGCACCAGACAAGAACCCCAGTTCAATAGTGGCCCAGTTAGACATTTCTCCAGACCCGAATTCATTCAAGTAAGCGGCTGCTTTTGACCCAAACGCCCCTCCAATGATCAGAAAAACTAGAATTGTTCTTAAACTATGCATGTTATATGTTCATTAGTATGATTGAATAATAAAATGGTATCCCGATGATTACATTGATCGGAAAGGTTATTCCTAAGGCCATCGGCAGAAAAAGACCCGGGTTTGCATCCGGAACTGCTTGCTTCATCGCGGCTGGGACAGCTATGTATGAGGCACTCGCTCCTAAAATGGCAAACAACAGTTGATTTCCTGGTTCTGAGGTGATTTGCATACTTATCAAGAGGGCTATCAACCCATTGATAAAAGGCATAATGCTGGAAAACAAAAATGGATATACCCCATTTTTAAGAATCACGGACAGCTGCCTTCCGCTCGTGATCCCCATATCCAGTAGAAACACAGCCAAAAAGCCTTTGAATATATCTGTGGTGAAGGGTTTGATTCCTTGTGCTTGCTCCGCGGAAGCCAGGTATCCTATGACTAGACTACCTAGTATCAATAGTACGCTCCCATTCGTGACGGAATGCAGAAGTATATTGGATACCTTCGACCGTTTTTTCTTTTCGTGTCGCTTAAAATAATTGATGAGTAGAACACCGACTATGATGGCTGGGGCCTCCATTAACGCCATCACCGCAATCATATGGCCATTAAAGCTGACTGCCTCAAAATCCAGAAACGAAGTCGCGGTAACAAATGTCACGGCACTCACCGAGCCATACGAAGCCGCAACTGCGCCTGCATTTTCAACGCTCATCTTCCGCTTCAGGATGAAAAAAGAAGCCAATGGTATCGCCATAGCCAGAAACAAACCCAAGCCCATGCTGGATACGGTCTCGACCGTAAAACCACTATGGGATAATTCCTGCCCCCCTTTAAATCCAATGGAAAGAAGGAGATAAATGGAGATGAACTTAGAGCTGTTCTCGGGGATCTCTAGATCGCTCTTAAATTGCACAGCTATGATACCCAACACGAAAAACAGTAGCGCCGGATTTGTTAGATTCTCTAAAAGGGTGTAAATCTCCATTGCTAATCAGCTACTGTGACCTTCAGCACTTTTTCGTATTTGATATTTTTTCCGAGTTCTTGCGCTTTAAGCATGAAGGTATTTAACGCCACATTTGAGAGGAACTCCATCTCCAACTCGTCTTCATTATTCCAGGAAATCTCTTGAAGATCAAACTCACCATTTTCCTTAAGCGTCTTCTCGAACAATGCATATAATGAATCAGCATGCGCCCTGGCTACTTTCTTTTGATCATCATTCATGGCACTCTCCTGAAAGTGGGAACTCGCTACCTTTATGGTGAGTTCTTCATTTGGGAGTGATTCCGATTCTATGGGTGCTCTCTGTTCTTCAAGTGATCTGCTCATGATCTTTGTTCTGAATTAACTATTTCTACAAAATTAGAAGCATCAATTCATTAATTATTATTTAATTTTATTATGCAAAACATATATTTAGATTAATGCATTACACGTTACATCAGCTGAAGATTTTTCTTAAAGTATCTGACTTGCAGAGTATTACTAAGGCAGCGGAAGATCTACATTTAACACAACCTGCAGTATCAATTCAACTCAAGAAACTGCAGGATCAATTTGAGCTTCCGCTTACGGAAGTGGTCGGAAGACAACTTTACGTAACTGACTTCGGGAAGGAAATTGCGAAAAGAAGTAAAAGAATCCTGGACGAGGCGGATGGCATCAAATACACAATTGACCAGTACAAAGGCCTTCTTACAGGTTCCATAAAAATCGCGGTGGTGTCCACTGGTAAATATGTGATCCCTTATTTCTTAAAGGATTTCATGGATCTGCACCCAAGTGTGAATATATCCATAGACGTTTCTAATAAGAACAAAGTCGTAGAGGGTATGGGGAAAAATGAAAGCGACTTTTCATTGGTATCTGTCTTGCCTCAGGACATTCAATTGAATACCATAGAGCTCATGGAAAACCGACTGTTCATGATCGGCAGTACAGAATACGAGGATATAATCAAAAAGCCCAAAGATCTGGAAAAAGTCACGCTATTGCTTCGCGAGGATGGTTCTGCCACACGGAAGGCAATGGAGGCCTATCTCGACGAGAAAGGAATTAAGATCAAAAAATCGATGATGCTGGTATCAAACGAAGCCGTGAAGCAGGCAATTTATTCGGGAATAGGAGTCTCTATTGTCCCATTGATTGGCTTGCGTAATGCACTTAACTACGAAACCGTCAAAGTATATCCACTGAGTGGACTTCCAATAAGCACCCAATGGAACCTCGTGTACTTAAAGGGAAAGGAGCTCACTCCTGCTCAAGCTGCACTCATCAGTTTTATTGAAGAAAACAAGCAAAGGATTATGCAGAAACACTTTGACTGGGCTTTCTAGTCAGACACCAGTTATACCGTCTTGATCTTCATCATGTTCGTATGTCCCTCCCAGTGGGCGGGCATGGAGGCCGTATTGATAAATATGTCTCCTTTCTTAAGGTTGCCTGATTCAACAAGCGAATGTTCGATTTCCACCAACGTGGCATCAATATTTTCCTTGGAGTCATACAAAAAGGTTTTTACTCCCCAGACCAGGCACATCTGCTTGAGAAGTTTCTCGTTGTTTGTAAAAAGATAGATCTCCGACTTGGAACGGTGCATGGCAGTTCTAAATCCAGTATATCCCGACTTTGTCATCACCACAAGGGCTCTTGCACTTGTATTTTCAGCCAATCTGCAAGCCCCTCGAATTAACAAGTCATTTGCTCGATTGCTCGATTCAAAGTGTTTGTCAAAATACTTGTTGTAAATGCCTTCCGCAGAAGACTCCACAGCTCTGATGGTCTCAGTCATTTTTTGAACTGCTTTGACCGGAAACTTTCCTGCCGCAGACTCTGCTGACAGCATTAGTGCATCTGCTCCATCCAAAACCGCGTTGGCTACGTCATTGGTTTCCGCACGTGTGGGCCTTGGATTTTCGATCATGCTTTCCATCATCTGGGTGGCAATGATCACTGGCTTAGCCATCATATTGCACTTTTCAACCAGTCGCTTTTGCCATAGCGGCACTTCATGCATGGGAATCTCTACCCCCAGATCTCCTCTTGCCACCATAATCGCATCGGTGACCTCAATGATCTCATCAATGTTTTTCAATGCTTCAGGCTTCTCAATCTTTGCAACCACTCGAGCACTACTGCCACGTTCGGTTATGATCTTCTTGATTTCTCGAATATCATCCGCCTTTCGAACGAACGAAAGCGCAACCCAATCAACATCCTGAGAGAGACCAAATTCGAGATCTTCTAAGTCTTTTTCTGTAAGGGATGGGGCTGAAACATTGGTATCCGGAAGATTGATTCCTTTTCTGGATTTTAGCACGCCACCGTGCACCACCTCGGTTACAACTTCATTTCCTTTGACCGCAATGGTCTTCAACTCAATATTCCCGTCATCAATTAGGATGGTATCGCCAGCAGAGACATCATTTACGATCTCCTTGTACACAGTGCTTACTCGCTGATTATTTCCCTCAATTTCTTCTGTTGTAATCGTGAGTTGCTGCCCGTCCTTAATTTCCATACCTCCATCTTTCATCAGGCCGATTCGTATTTTTGGACCCTGCAGATCTTGCAGCATTGCTACGTGATAACCTGTCTCGGTGGAAATCTCCCGAATTGTTTGGATTCTCTTCAGATGATCATTGTGTGTACCATGGGAAAAATTCAATCGCAAGACATTGGCGCCTGCTTCAATTAACTGTTGGATTACCTCCTTTTCAACACTTGCGGGTCCAAGCGTTGCTACTATTTTCGTTCTTTTGGTAGATGCACTCATCTTTTGGGTATGTTAAAAAAGTAAATTTTCTTTCGACTTAAGATTGTCAAAGTTAAGCTTCACTACGTACTCCGTAACTGATAAATTTCGTATTAAACCGATAACGTTTTCGGAGGTCATTTCCCCGGTCAAATCACGGCACTTCAACAAAAAATCAAACTGGCTTAATTCGGGCACCAGGTATTGATTCCTTTTTGTCCCCTTTGACACCAACTTGTTCTGAAGCAATTCAATTTTTTTATTCTCTGTCTGATGCAAAAAGTAAGAAATAAGGATCGTTGACTGATCGGAAAAGTCAATGCGAATATCGTCCTGCTTGGCAAGTGCCAAATCAAGTGCATTGTTTAGATTCCAGGCCAATTTGTACTCCTTAACATTAGTGACCAAGCCGAAGAGATCAAAATCAATTGAGATAGAACCTTCTAGTTTACTTTTCTTCATTGAAGCTGTGATGCGTATCGTGTCCTCCGGAGGAATGGACTTCCATCGAAGTTTGATTTTAGTCTTTTAATATATTTCTTTGCAACTCATTTTAAACCAAACA
>CAZQJU010000056.1:0-23477 GCA_964593185.1 uncultured Roseivirgaceae bacterium | reverse complement strand
AACTAGTTTGATGGTTGCCATTACTTTTGAAATTCATGGAAATTTTTACACTAGAGAAGTTTGATTTCATTGAATTAAACAAACTGTTGAAGATCACCCAATTGGTCTCCAGTGGTGGTGAGGCAAACCAATTGATCTCTGAAGGTCATGTAAACGTCAACGGGAAAACCGAAACCCAAAAAAGAAAAAAACTTCGCAGCGGGGACGTTGTAGACTTAAACGGTCAAGTGGTAGAGGTACGCTAATGTTTGAAGCTGCCAATGAGCCACAAGATACCCGACGGATCGTACAGAAATCCTTCACTTCCCCAATCAAAATCTTTGGGGTCAATATACTTCACATGTGCGAAATGCTTATCAAGTTCTTTCGCTTTCAATGATGACCAATAGCTAGTTAGGTCTTCTACTTCCAGAAAAATCATCAAGTTTTCTATCCCATGCTTAGACGTAATAGTCCTGAAGATAGAAACCTATTCCGTCGCAATGGAAGTGGGACATGTCTTTTGAAACTTGATGTTCCTGAAATCCCCAAGCAAGATAGAATTCCCTGGATAACTGGAAATCCCGGGCTCCAAGGAAAGTTCTGATTGATTTAAGTTCTTTTTTCATGTTGACGGTGCAACGGGTTATACTGTATGTTCATCAACGAAGTATGAGAATCGCTTTTTCAATCTGCCTCATAGTCTCTGGAAAGTTAGCAAAGGCTTGCTTGATCCTTGTTCTTTCTGATGGAAATGAAGTTTTGGTGGCCAACCACGAAGACTGGTTTGCCACAAATTCGGCTGTTCGATTTATTCCGGCCTCGGACCATCGCTACGCATCGATTGTCTTCACTTTCGAGGATGAAGGTTGGGCACAAGGAGGGATGAACGAGCACGGCCTCTTTTTTGACGGTGCATTCACGCCTAATCCGGCACTTGACTTCACGACAGGTCAGAAAGTGGATTACAATGGTTATATATGGCAAGCCGTGTTAGACAGATGCAAGTCTGTGGACGAGGCCCTCGACTTTATTCAAAAGTATAAGCTTCCTGATTTGGACTATGCGCACGTGGTGTTGGCGGATTCAACGGGACATGCAGCGGTCCTGGGTGTCGCCAATGGGAGTGTAGCCATACATGAAAGCAATAGGGAAATTGTGCAGACCAACTTCAATCGATGGCATCCAGAGATGAGTGAAGATCTGACATGTAGTCGGTATGAGAAAACCCTCCAGATTATCCATGAGAAGGAGGTGAGTAAAGAGTTAATGCTTGAAGTATTAGCCAATACGCATCAAGATTCCTTGACGGTCTATAGTAACATCTATGACTTAAGAAATAAAGAAATCCTGGTATTCCAAGATCGTGACTTTGAGAACCCTATTCCGATTTCCTTTCATGCTATGCAGGATAAAGATTGCCTGATTCCGCTTTCTACATTAACGAAACTACAAGATGGAGTCATTGATTGCGAACCAAGCGAAGTACAGATTTCAGGTAAAGTGGTCGATGAAGCAGGAATCCCCATTCCCTATGCCAATATAGGCATCAAAGCTTCCCATATTGGAACCATCTCCGATCCTGATGGATCTTTCTTTCTTGATGTACCGGTTCTGCGGACTCGAGATACGATTACCTTTTCCAGTATCGGATTCAGACCCCATCAGCTGTTGATTGGCAAAGACAAAGAGGACTTACAAATCGTGCTGCGTCAGCAGGCGGTGCTTTTGGAAGAGGTAGAGGTAAGTGCACGGAAATCCTTCAAGAAAACGCGTGTAGGTTACATGAAAGGATCGGATGGTATGCTTCCGTTGGATTCATTGCAAGGAGGTGCCGCTGTTGCGACTTTGCTATCTGCACCCCGTGCGGGTTTTTACATCGACAAGCTTCAGTTCCGATTACTATACAATTCAAAGGACACCTCTAACTTTCGATTGCATGTGTATTCGTTTGATAGCCAGTGCCAATGTCCGGGTGAAGAATTGTTGAATGACGAAGTATTTCTCAAAGGAACCAGGAAGTTTGGATGGGAGCGTTTTGACCTGACTGATCGAGATATTTTTATTGCGCAAAAACAATTTTTTGTTGCGTTGGAATGGTTGGATGACCGTTCGCTAAGAATGGAGATGATGAAAGGGCTTCGGAATTGGGAACAGTGGAAACGAAGTCAATATGAAAAAGGGGATACAAAAGTGGAGCAAGTACGGTCTAATCATCCAGGTGGCGAAGAATGGGTTTACTATAAGTACCATGGAAACATGATGCAATGGCCGGGCTGGAAAGAACTGCCACCATTTACCGGCCTAATGGTGGAGACCGGGAAAAACGAGAAAACATTGCCATACAGGACCTTCGAACGAAAAACCAGCTTCAGCCCTTGGATAGAAAAGAATGTGACCTTGAATATCGTGCTACAAATAGCCTATTGATGCTTCAATCCAAGTTGGTCTTACGTATCAGATGAGCTCGCTGACGTTTTCCAAACTCCCCTCGTACTTCTGGACTTCAACGCCAAATCTTCGCAAAAAATCAACGCCTTCGTCACTTTCTATGCCCTTGTATTCCGCATACGAGCGCAAGTAAACGACCTTACTGATTTTCATGGTATAGATGATCCTTGCACAGGAAATGCAAGGGGAAAGCGTTACATACAGGGTCGCGCCTTCAACATCCGTTTTATTTTTGACGGCATACAAAATGGCATTTTGCTCCGCATGTATGGCAAGTGAACAACTGCCCTTGGAGTCTCGAGGACATCCTACTCCTGGCCACTCTACGTCACAATTGTGTGTTCCTGCCGGAGGCCCATTGTAGCCAATGGAAATGATTCGGGTGTCTTTGGTGAGTACTGCTCCCACATGGCGTTTAATACAATGCGATCGTTTGGCTAGGTTTACAGCTAGCTCCATGTAGATGTCATCAAATTCCGGACGAACCATGAGGCGAAGTTAAAACCAGAATGTTTCTGTTGTACAAAAATGAAGTGATTTGCAGGTAAATGCCAGAATCTAAACCAGCAAGGATGTGTATACTTGCTTCAAAAGAAGCTATCATGAAAAATCTATTCTTTGTATTTACGCTTTTCACCTACAGTCTGTGCCAGGCTCAGCAGCCAGACCCCATCATGAGCTTTGAGGATTACAACCCCACATCAACGCTCGTAGTACCCGAAAATCCTGTAAAGCGTGCAAAGTTCTCCTTTGTCGACCTACATAGCCATCAATGGAACCTTACGAAGGAAGCTATTGCAAAGCTGTCCGCAGAAATGGATGAACTCAATATGGGGGCGTTGGTCAATCTCAGTGGTAGAGGCTTTGATAGAGCGGCCGGAGATATTGGTACGCAAGCATATTTGGCAGGAATGGTTCGTAGAGTAGCGGGGGAGGCGCCTGGCAAAATCATTGTTTTCACGAATGTGTCTTTCAAAAATTTTGGTAATGAAGGATGGACCGAGCAAGCAGTAAAGGAGCTGGAAGAGGACTATGCCGCCGGGGCTAGGGGATTGAAAATCTACAAAAGCCTTGGTCTGAGGTACACAGATCAAGAAGGCAACCGGGTAAGAATAGACGATCCCAGAATTGATCCAGTGTGGGCAAAGTGTGGTGAGTTAGGTATCCCCGTGTTGATTCACGCAGCGGATCCAGCACCTTTTTGGATGCCTATGGATGCCGACAACGAACGCTGGCTGGAATTGAAGCTGCGACCTGGTCGCAAGAGGGGAGCGGACGACCCCGCGCCTTTTGAAACCATTATTGCAGAGCAACACAATGTATTCAGAAAGCATCCAAACACCACCTTTGTCAATGCGCACATGGGATGGATGGCCAATGACCTGGTGAAGGCAGGCAAGCATCTGGATATGTACCCCAATGTTCTTTTTGGTATTGGTGCGGTCATCGCCGAGTTTGGTAGGCAACCCAAGATGGCCAGTGCCTTCTTTGAGAAGTATCAGGATCGCCTGGTTTTTGGAAAAGATGCTTATAATCCCGAAGAGTTCTGGACCTATTTTCGGGTATTGGAAACGGAGGATGAGTACTTTCCCTACTATAAGAAATACCACGCCTTTTGGAGAATGTACGGCTTGGGACTTTCAGACGAGATCTTAAAGAAAGTCTACTATAAAAATGCTTGCCGGATCATTCCGGGCTTGGAAGTAGCCATGTTTGAATAACTGTTAATGAAAGGACTTAAGAAGCAATTATTGGACTTTATCCCGGTTTTTCTGGGCGTAGTACTGGCTTTGTTTTTCAATAACCTAAATGAAAGCAGAGTGCAGCAACAGCAAATCGATGGACTCCTGAAGAAAATCGCCCTGGGGACAGAGAAGAACATCAAGAATCTCACCATTCAGCTCAATCAGAACGAGCGCGTGATGGACACGGCAAACTATTACTTGGAGGATCCGGCAATGAGCATCGGAGCCATGCGATCCGCTGCAAGAGGGATACGGTACATTCAATTTGACCTTGCAGCCTGGAATGTGCTAAAGAGCTCCGAGCTTCTGGTCGATGTAGACTACGAGTTGGTTTCGCTCTTGTATCTACTAAATGAACATATCAACAACTCCAATGAGATCATCAGTGAAGGGGCAGCTACAGACCGGGCATCAAAGGAAGCCTTCATTTCTGACCTTTCCGACTACATCCTGGAGATTAAGCACCAGCTCTTTTTGTCCGAAAAAATACGGGACTTGTTATCCGAAAAGCCGGACTGATTTCTCCTTGTCAGTTTTCCATTACAGAAAAGCAAAACAGGCTAAAAGTCGAATTGATCAATTAAATCCAAATCATGCTACTTCTCGATTCAACAACAAAAGACCTGTCACCCTGGGTTCAAGCGTTTAAGGAACATCTTCCAGATGGAGAAGTTGTGACCTGGGATGAGGTGCGAGACCCATCCAAAGTAGAAGTGGCAGTCGTGTGGAATCATCAGAAGGACTTATTCAAAAAAATCTCCAACGTCAAATTAGTGGCTTCTCTTGGAGCTGGGGTTGATCATATTGTGCATGATCCATTGCTACCCAGCGATACACCTGTTTCTAAAGTCATCAGTCCACATCTGTCCACACCAATGTCCAATTATTGCATTGGTGCTATTTTGCATTACCACAAGCAGTTCGATAAATATGCTAGGGACAAAGTCCAAAAGCGATGGCATCAAGAGTTTGACCCTGAGCGACCCGTAACCATCGGAATCTTAGGATTGGGGGCTTTGGGTTCCGATCTGGCTCAGAAATTGGTAACGTTGGGCTTTGAAGTGCATGGCTTGAGTCGAAGTAAAAAATCGCTACCTGATGTGCTGACGTACACGGAAGATCAGCTTGATGTCTTTCTTTCTAAGGTGAATGTGTTGATCTGTATGTTACCTTCTACAGATCAAACAACAGGTATCATCAACCATAGCATGCTCAGTAAGCTGCCAGACCAGTCCTTTTTGATTAATGTGGGCCGTGGAAAGCAGCAGGTAGACGAGGATATTCTTGCTTGTCTGGATTCAGGAAAATTGGCTGGCGCCTTTTTGGATGTATTTCCGGTGGAGCCGCTGCCCCAAAAAAGTCCCCTTTGGGAACATCCGGATGTTTTCATTACGCCACATATTGCGGTGGTTACTAAAATCGAAGCTGCAGTTCCGCAGATCTTAGAAAACTACAATCGACTCAAAAGAGGAGCGAAGCTTATCAACTTGATCGATCGGTCGAAAGGATACTAGTGAGAAATGATGATACGATTTTATTCAACCACTTTACACCTCAACATTTAACTTTTCATAGTAGTCATCTCCGATGGTTTCGTATTGACCAAATACGTAGTTATTGATGGTCGCATTACTCGAGGAGAAGAACTCTTTGATGGCATTGTACATTTCAAACTTGCTCAGGACACAATCCCGGTTCACGTCCAGGTATTTAAACGCGTAAAGTGTCTCTTTTCGGTTGAGGCCTAAAATTTTGTAGAGCGTTCCAAATTCATCAAAGTCAATTTCGCCGTCTTTGTTGTGGTCGCACAGGTCAAAAAGAAATTTCATAGCCGAGGCAGAAAACCAACGAATGAAATAGGGTTTTCGGTCCACATTTTCATTGAATCGCTGGATGATCTTGACCCATTCCATCAGGGTGATTTTGCGGTTCTTTCCCTTTGTAGCTTCTATGAGCAGCCGGTCAAAACTCTTGAGGGTATGATAGTGCAAATGCTTCTTTTCTCCGGCATGGAATTGACCTCTTCGAATCTGTATCACACGATTGACAATCTCTTCTATATCAGCAGCCTCAAGTGTTCCATCCTTATTGGCGTCCAATACATAAAAGAAGAAGATCCACTTCTTTATCGTGTTTGTTAACTTCATTGGCTTAATTCCTACACGAGAATTTTCCTATAAGGTACAGGATTTAAGACGATATTGTTTTCCTCAATCTACGTATTGGATCACTTCCCAGATCAATTTGGCTGCCAGCCGGACGGATGCACAGTCCAAATCATATCCTGGGTTGAGCTCTGCAAAGTCAATGGCAACCACTTTTTTGGTTTGCATCAAGTAACGAAGTGTCTGCTGCACATACTGTGGTGTCAAGCCAAATGCGGAAGGCGCACTCACCCCTGGGCTGAATGAGGAAGAAAAGCCATCCATGTCCACGGTGATGTATAGATGATCAACCTTCTCAAGCAGTAAATTAATAGCATCCAAAGTTAGCTGGTAGTTCTCAGTGCTACAGTTTTCCAGCAACAAGTACTGCGAGCCGGTCCTTGAAGCTGCTTCGAAGAGCGACTTTGGGTTAGCACTTTGTTGAATGCCCAATGCTAAGTAATGCGTATGGTCACCGTATTGATCCAAAAGCTGTTTGAAAGGGGTCCCTGAGGTAGCTTGATTCTCTTCCCTTAGATCAAAGTGTGCATCAAAGTTCACAATCCCGAAAGTCGACCCATCTTGGTACAAGGCATCGTGGATACCACAGAAATGTGCGTAGCTAATGTCATGGCCACCACCTAATGCTATTGGAAAAGTACGGTCCTTCAAAAGTCGAGCGATATGCCCGGCAAATTGTAATTGAAACGTGCTGAGCTCTATCGCCTCATTGTAAACCAAATTTCCGCAGTCGGCTAGCTGTACATCATCCCGATGAATAGGCAGCTTACCAAGCATTTCTCGAATGGCATTTGGGCCCTCTTTTGTCCCAGGTCTGCCTTGATTTCTACGAACCCCTTCTTCACATTGGTAACCCAAAAACGCAATATCGGCGTGTACTTGTTGGGCTTTAAACAAGTCAACGAACTGAATTACCTGATGCCAGTATTCTTTTTTGGCCGAGTGCCTACCGTGCCAATGTGATTTGCTAGGGGGTAAGTAGCTGGAGTTCATATGCGTATCCCTTTTTTCCAAACAATCGAGGGTTGCAATGCTCCTTGGTGGTAAAGAATTTCGCGGTAATCGTCACAGGAAAAGCCTATGAAGTCAGCTTGCAGTCCTTCGACAATGCTTCCTACAGCAGGCAAACCGAGCGCAGCCGCAGCTCTAAACGTAATACCCGAAAACACCTCGGCAGCACTGAGCTTTTCGTAAGCACCTAACAGTGCTGCTTGCATTAACAAGTTTCCTTGTGGAGCGCTGCCCGGGTTCCAGTCACTGGCGATTGCCAGGGAGCATCCGGCATCTAGCAAAGCTCTTGCCGGGGCAAATGAGATGCCTAATCCGATGGAAGCACCTGGCAAGACTACGGGTACAACCGAACTTTTGGATAGCGCCTTAATTTCTGAATCACCGGAAGCTTCTAAATGATCGACACTTCTAGCCCCCACCTGAATGGCTGTTGCACTACCCCCAGTGGTGAACTGGTCACCGTGGACCGTGATGTCAAAACCAGAAGCTTTCAATGCGTTTAGATAAGGTATTGATTTTGAAGGAGTAAAGGCGTTCTCCTCAATAAAAATATCAAAGCGATTTGACAGCTGTTCTCCGCGAACCTGAGGAACAAGTTCCTGCAGGATGTAGCTTAGGTATGCCTCCTCATCCGAAAATTCTCGTGGGATGATATGGGCCGCCAGGCATGTGGCAACAATGTCCATCCGGTGGGAACTGCTAAGGGTGTTAATGGCTCGAAGCATTTTCAATTCTTCCGACACCGTCAGTCCATAGCCACTTTTTACCTCTACCGTGGTAATCCCTCGTTGCAGTAGCTGATCTAATCGAAGTTCGGTGCTCGCACCCAGCTCGTCTTGCGAAGTAGTTCGGGTTTTAGTGACTGTATCCCAGATACCACCGCCAGCTGCTGCGATATCCTGATAAGACTTGCCATTGTTTCGAGCGGCATAGTCCTTTGCTCTGCTTCCACCAAAGCAAATATGGGTATGGCAATCAATGAATCCGGGAAGGCCCACAAAATCGCCCGAGATCTCTTCCACAGTGATGTTTGGATGTAGCTTCAGTAACGCTTGAAAAGATCCAACCGCCGAGATTTTGCCTTCTTCTACCAGGATAGCCCCTTCTTTCACAACAGGGAGATTTTCATCCTTGATGGAGCCTTTCATCGGAAGGCCAGACATAGGTAAAAGCTCGCAAAAGGGTCCTATGATTTTTTTCATTTCGGAAGTAGTGAATTTAGCAGTTCATCATCAACCAATTGTGGCACCAGTACTTGAAGGTCCTTATTTTCATCCATTATTCGCTGAATTGCTGACATTGCCCCTGGATTACGTGCCCAGTTACGTCTTGCAATACCGTTCGTGACGTCATAGAAAAGCATGTTTTCCAATCGCTGTGCGGCTTCTTCGGTACCGTCTAGCAACATACCAAAACCACCGTTGATGACTTCACCCCAGCCGACACCTCCTCCATTGTGAATAGAAACCCAAGTTGCACCTCTAAAACTATCCCCAATGACGTTGTGAATGGCCATGTCTGCAGTAAATCGACTTCCGTCGCGGATATTACTTGTTTCCCTGTAGGGGGAGTCCGTTCCACTCACATCGTGATGGTCTCTTCCTAAAACAACGGGACCTATCTTTCCCCCCGCGATCGCCTTGTTAAAAGCCTGTGCGATTCGAATACGACCGATGGTGTCAGCGTATAGAATTCGTGCTTGAGACCCAACCACTAGCTTATTTTGCTGAGCACCTTTTATCCAGTCGATATTGTCCTGCATCTGTTGCTGGATCTCAGCAGGAGACTCACGCATCAGCGCTTCAAGGACCGCCATCGCTATTTCGTCCGTTTGCTTAAGGTCCGAGGGCTTACCTGACGTGCAGACCCAACGAAACGGACCAAATCCGTAATCAAAACACATAGGTCCCATGATATCTTCCACGTAGGAGGAATACTTGAAGCCTAGGCCATCTTCTGATAAGATATCGGCACCTGCTCTGGAAGATTCCAGCAGGAAGGCATTGCCGTAGTCAAAGAAGTAGGTTCCTTTTGTAGCGTGCGCATTCACGGCTTGGACATGGCGGACCAAGGTAGACTGGACGTGTTGCTTGAAAGTGACTGGGTCTTCCTTGATCAATCTGTTTGCTTCGTCAAAGCTTATGCCTACAGGGTAGTATCCTCCGGACCAGGGGTTGTGAAGCGAAGTCTGGTCTGACCCAATCTCTACATGGATACCTTCCAAATCAAAACGCTCCCAGACATCGACTACATTACCCACATAGGCGATGGAGACTACCTCTTCCTCGCGCTTGGCTTTTCTCACACGAGCTACCAAATCATCTAATTCCTCAATCAGTTCGTCCACCCAACCTTGTGAATGACGTTTTTTGGCTGCGTTGGGATTTACTTCAGCACATACGGTGACACAGCCACAAATATTTCCTGCCTTCGGCTGCGCTCCACTCATTCCGCCAAGGCCGGAAGTCAAGAACAGCTTGCCTCTGGTCTCGGATGTTTTTCCCAAGAGCTTTCGAAAGGCATTCATAACCGTGATCGTAGTGCCATGTACGATCCCTTGAGGTCCTATGTACATGAACGAACCCGCCGTCATTTGTCCGTATTGCGTGACACCTAGTGCATTGAACTTTTCCCAATCTTCTTGCTTCGAATAGTTTGGAATCATCATGCCATTCGTGACGACGACCCTTGGTGCATTCTTCGAAGAGGGAAATAACCCCATTGGATGTCCAGAGTAGAGGTGAAGCGTCTGTGTATCAGTCATACGGGACAGAAACTGCATCACAAGTAGGTATTGTGCCCAATTCTGAAATACAGCCCCATTGCCTCCGTAGGTGATCAGCTCAGCGGGATGTTGTGCCACCACAGGATCCAGGTTGTTCTGAATCATTAACATGATGGATGCGGCCTGTTGACACTGTGCCGGATACCAATCGATGGGACGTGCATGCATTTCGTAATCTGGACGAAATCGATGCATGTAAATTCGGCCGTAGGCTGCCAGCTCCTCGGCAAACTCCCTTCCAAGTTCTGCATGCCAGCGTTCAGGAAAGTACCGAAGTGCATTTCTGATCGCTAGTTGTTTTTCGTTCAATGAAAGCACATCTCTTCTTTTTGGTGCTGGATTGCCAAGAGATGTTAAGGGTTTTCTGGGAGGTAAGGATGCTGGAATACCTGTGATAATGTACTGCTGAAAGGTTGCTTTATCCATGTTAGTAGACTTCAAATTGGTCATCAAATGCGCTAAAATCGGAAACATAATTACGGGTGATTTCACCCAGAACTTTTGATTTAATCATTGTGGTCAGTTTGTCGATGTCCGTACTGAATATTCGGTCTTCCGTAGCGAACGAAACCTGCTCCCTTACTTTTGCATGCACGGCTTCCAAGATGGTAGTTGATCTAAGCGGTCTCCGAAAATCGAGTGCTTGGGCCGCACATAGCAACTCAACAGCCAAAATACGTTCCAAATTATCAACGATTCTGAGTGCTTTTCTACCCCCAATAGAGCCCATACTTACGTGATCTTCTTGTCCCATGGAGGTAGGTATGCTATCGGCGCTTGATGGAAAGCAGAGCCCTTTGTTTTCACTGACCAAGGCGGCGGAGGTATATTGGGTGATCATGAAGCCCGAATTGACGCCTGTTTCTTGCATCAGTAGTTTGGGAATGTCGTACTTACCGTCCAATGCCAGGTAGGTTCTTCTGTCAGAGATACTTCCTAACTCGGCTGCTGCAAGGCTGGCATAGTCTATGGGTAGTGCCAAAGGTTGCCCGTGAAAGTTGCCTCCGCTGATGGTGAACTCATCTGAAAAGACAATGGGATTGTCGGTGACCGAATTCATTTCGATCTCAACGGCTTCCTTGAGATGTAGCCAGGCACTCCTTGAGCTTCCATGTACCTGAGGTGCACATCGGACCGAATAGGGATCCTGAACACGATCACAATTTGCATGCGAGGCCACAATGGGAGAGCCGTGCAGGAAACTGGAAATTCGTGCTGCCACGTGCAAATTCCCCTGATGAGGCCTCACTTGATGGAGTTCGGGATGAAACGGCATGGACGAAGCCATTAAACCCTCGACCATCATGGAGGAGATGATGTCCGCATGGTCCAGACAGTTGTATAATTTATCCACCAGAACTACTGCGTGTGCCAGGATAAACTGAGTTCCATTGATCAAAGCCAACCCGGCTTTCGGATGAAGAGACAGCGCCTTCATTCCTCTTTCCGAAAGTGCTTGCCTGGCGTTTCGTCGTCTTCCTTGATCCATGACCTCTCCTTCGCCAATTAATGGTAGAAACAAGTGAGATAAGGGAGCTAAATCACCGGAGGCTCCAACAGAGCCTTGCTCGGGAACTACTGGAATCACATCTGCCTCTAAATGCCATAGTAGTCGTTCGATAATTTCCAAAGAAATGCCTGAGTACCCCTGACACAAAGAATGTATTTTAAGAACTAGCATCAAGCTGGCTAGCTCATTGGAAATTGGATTTCCAACACCAACACTGTGGCTTAAGAGTAAGTTTCGTTGCAGATTGGCGGTTTCAGATGCTTCAATTTTTGTGTTGCACAGGGGACCAAATCCGGTGTTGATTCCATAAACCGCTGCATCCCGATCGGCGATGTCCAGGACATGTTGGTGGCATGAACGGATTTTTTCAATGGACTCCGGAGCTATCCTCGTCTTGAGTTCTCCCCTCAAAATCTTCAATGCCTTACTGGCGGTAAGCCGATGTGAACCGTATTCAAACATGGGGGTAGTTGTTGTTTACGAACAAAGCTATCGAGGATTTTAATACTCAAAAAGATCATTTAGTTTAGCGATTAATAACTATGGGTTATCAGTTAGAATTACGACATTTAAACTATTTTGCTGTACTCGCAGAGGAACTTCACTTCGGTCGTGCGGCGGATCGATTGTTTATTTCGCAACCGGGACTGAGTAAGCAGATTAAGCATTTGGAATCAATCCTTGAAGTACAGCTGTTGGAGCGGAACAAACGAAATGTTCATCTCACACCGGCCGGCCACTATTTGTCAAATGAGGTCAAACAACTAAACGAACGCATCGATGATGTTATCCACCACACACGATTGGTTCATTCCGGACTACAGGGGAATTTGCGTTTGGGGTACATCGGATCTGCAATGCAGAATATCATTCCTGATCTTTTGAAGCAAATAGACAAGGAATATCCAGGGATTCAGTTTGATCTTGCAGAGATGGGAAACAATGACCAAGTTGAGCGCTTGCTTCATCAAAGCATCGACTTGGGATTTGTGCGGACAGAACATGTTCCTAAACCTTTGAAGTCGCTCACCATTTTTGAAGATACTTTTTCATTGGTTTTGCCACTTGATCATCCGATAGCAGTTGATCAGCTAGAGGATTTGTCAGTAATCTCCGATGAGAAGTTCATTCTTTTCGAATCGTCCTATAGTCAATCGTATTACATCAAGGTAATGCAGATTTTTGCGGATGCAGGCTTTTCACCCAAGGTAGCTCACCATACAATTCACGCAAGTTCCATTTATAGATTGGTTGAAAATGGGCTGGGGATTTCAATCGTTCCTTCCAGCTTAAAGCTAGGCTATGATCTGGCCGTAAAATTTGTGGAGCTTCCATCCATCAGTCAACGAGCTTCCTTATCAGCTGTTTGGCATCCCGATAATCACAATCCTGTAATGGAGAATGTGGTGAATATATTACCACAGTTAAAGCAACAACGGAGCTAATCGTAGTAAATTTTTTATAGGGATTGAACCCTCACCGGTGGAATAGCCTGACCCTCTTGTCGACCATAAGCAATGCAAAATAAGATTGAATCTTTTATCATTATTACGTTATTTAAAAAACAATTTTGACGTAGATTCATTTTTGATATCCTTTTAATTATTAGGTAGAATTGAATAGTTCGTTAAGTTTGCGATCATCACCCTAATTGAGGTTTAACGTGGATGCTGAAAATTCTACATCTTCTTACATCATTGTAGCGCATTACCAAAATCATGACCCTTTCGTTGCCAAGAGGGAAATGGATAAAGACATGGTGCAGAAACTTGAGGAAATGGGATTCAAGCCGTTCCAAATCCGGATCATGTTCGAGCGGTTTAGACCGGGAAAATTGATGCTGGAGATCGAAAATGTATTGTTGAGTTCACAGATTCATCAAGCCACATCGTCTTACGATCGAATGTATCGGGCTTTGACCACCAAGTATCAAGTAGATTTTACAAATGATGAGGTGGTGCACAAAGTCAAAGGGGTGAAAGATCTTCAGAAATACGTTGGATTCCTAAAGAAGAACAAAATCAAGTGGACCTACTTAAATGTGTACGATGGTACGTCAAAGGTGAAAATAGGGAGTCTGTTTGTAGACGAACCCATTCCAAAGAGAATGATTGAGTAAACAACCGGATTTAAAGTGCTCGAGAGTCAGCACAAATAGCGTAGTCTTTATTAATTTCAGGTTGGATCAAATGAATTGCTGATGTCATCAAATCGAAATCGAATCATTGGAGTTGTGGTGTTGGTGGTCGTACTAATTCTGGTAACTGTAGGGGGGTGGTACTGGCTAAAATACCTCCCAGAGCAAGAAGCAAAGGAGCAAGCCAGACTTGAGCAGATTGCCAAGGAAGAAGCCGAAAAGAAAAGAAAGCAGCAAGCCGCACGGCGAAAAACCAAATATGATCAACTGATTAAAACTGCAGATGCAGCGTTTGCTGCTGAAAATTGGCAAAATGCGCGGTCGCAGTATGCTGAAGCTTCGTCAATTTTTAAAAATGAAGCACATCCCAAAGATCGTATTGCGATTATTGATCAAAAACTACAGGAACTGGCGGACCTGGAAGCAAAGAGAGCCGCAGGCATCATCGAAACAATTACCTCCAGAACAGGGGCGTACTTTGTGATTGTTTCCAGCAGCATTGATGATGATTTGGCATTAGACTTTGCGAAGAAATTAGCTAGGCAAGGGGAAGCAACAAAACTTATAGAACATGACGCAAAAGACCATCTTTACTATCGCGTTGCAGTTGCAAACTACGACTCCAGGGAAGAAGCAGAAAACGCAATTTCCAATTTCAATGGATACGGAGAAGGTGTCTGGGTGCTGAAGTTTTGATATTGAGAACATAAGTCGGTGATTCGTGCAACCAATCACATGGTTATTGAACTCCTTCGTATAAAAAACGAACAACATCCAAAGTACACGCCGTATTTTCGCAGCAGTTTAATGAAGAGGTTACTACTACTCGTACTTGCTGCTGGTGCTGTCCACGGGGCGTTGGCGCAGTCCTCCAATCAGGAATCGCATCGATATGAAATCAATGTGCTCAAGAATGACATAAAGGTTGATGGAGTGTTAGAGGAAAATGAATGGAGCCATATTGCTCCTGTCGGAAAGTTCACCTATTCCTTTCCAGTCGAGAATGAACTCGTTGAGGACGCATATCAGACAGAAGTTAAGATCACATACGATGAACGATATATCTATGTAGCCGCTAAATGTTACGTTCGGTCTGAAGAAATTGTAATTCCTACGTTGAAGCGAGATAATGGCCAGTTTTGGTCTGGAGATATTTTTATGGTGACCTTCGACCCGGTAAACGAACGGACCAACGGATACGGTTTTGGAACCAATGCAGCGGGAGTGCAATTGGATACACAGTTCGATGGGAACACGGGAACCCGTGGTGGAAGTGGGAATTTTAACGTGGCTTGGGATGCTAAGTGGATTGTAAACTCCAAGCGGTATGCGGAGTTTTGGACCACCGAAATTGCCATTCCATTTCGTTCACTTAAGTTTGGTTCAAAGGAGGTTTGGGGCATGAATCTGGTACGCGGGATCAATGCGTTAAATGCCTGGACGACTTGGGCTCCTGTGCCCATTCAGTTTACCTCGCCGGACTTAGGTTACACAGGGGCTTTGGTTTGGGATAAGACCCCAACTCCCGTGAAGAACAACGTGGCCGTAATTCCATACGCGCTCAGTTCCAGTCTAAAGGATCACGAAGAAGGAACACCAATCGAATACAGCGGCAAAGCAGGTGTGGATGCCAAAGTAGCGGTCTCTTCCAACCTTACGTTAGATCTCACTTACAATCCTGATTTTAGCCAGGTGGATGTGGATCAGCAAGTGACGAATTTAACCGCTTCTCCAATACGTTTTCCTGAGAGACGGCTGTTCTTTCTGGAAAATACCGATGTTTTCAGTGTATTTGGAATACCTCCAATGCGACCATTCTTTAGTCGGCGGATTGGATTGGATAATGACAATCAACCTATACCCATCGAGTTTGGCGGGCGTCTAAGCGGCAACATCAACAAAGACTTGAGAGTTGGTTTGATGAGTCTGCAGACCGGTAAGACAGACGATTTTCTTGGACAGAATTATACGAGTCTGGCATTGAGCCAACGAATTTTTGGGCGAACGCTCGTAAGAGGGTATTTCCATAACCGTCAAGCCTTTCAGGATAGTGAGCGGGTAAAAACGGATTTTAACAGAACGTTAGGAGGCGAATTCGACTATCGTTCCATGAACGGAAATTTCCGTGCAAATGCAGGGTATGGTGCTACGCTCACCGACAGTTTAAAAAATGAGAACAATTTTTACCAAGGTATTGTATCCTACGATTCCAGGAACATCGCATTTTATACCAATGTGGCCTCAATTGGAGACAACTACATTCCTGATATGGGCTTTTTTCACTTGAATCAGCAGCGAGATTCCGAATTGGATACGAGCTTCAGGGTGGGGTACCTTCATTGGTTCATGCGGGCCGCGTACATTCATTATCCAGCCAATGAACGAATTGTAAATCAGCGATTGCAGCTTAACACAGTATACGACTGGACGCAGTCAGGCGAGAAGTTCGTCGCTCGAAAGACCTTGTCGTATGTTGCAAGGTTCTTGAATACCAGTCAGTTTGAGATTTCCTGGTCACACGAGGAAGGTCGGTTGTTGTTCCCATTGAGCTTTACAGATGGTGATGCACTGCCCGTTAGAGACTATACCTGGACCTATGCAAATATCCAATATCAGTCGGACCGGCGTAAGAGCTTCTTTTTCCAACTTGGAGGTCAATACGGTGGGTTTTACAACGGAGACCGTATTGAAATATCGGGGCAATTGAACTATCGTGTGCAACCTTGGGGTAATTTTTCCCTGCGATTTGTTCAAAATGAGCTGACCTTTCCCGAGCAATTCGGTTCGGAGTCGCTCACCTTGCTAGGGCCTACGGTAGATATTAACTTCTCACGTAATCTGTATTGGACTACCTTTTTGCAGTACAATACGCAGACAGACAATTTCAATGTAAACAGTCGTATTCAATGGCAATTCCAACCGCTTTCTAACCTATTCATTGTTTACACTGATAATTACGCAATCGAAACCTGGGGTCCGAAGAATAGGGGATTGGTAGTCAAACTCAACTACTGGTTGAATCTAGGCAAATAAGGCTAGTTTTTTAGCCCATCAATCAATGTCGGCAAAGGGAACAGGTCAACAAACCTCACATCGAGTTGTTCTTCACCGTCACAGAAGCTTATTATGCGTGTTTCCGGTCCGGCAAATTCCTGGATCACTTGTCTACAGCCACCGCATGGAGTCGTCACTTGCAAGGTAGGCGTATAGATGACTAGGGTGTCAATTTGCATGGAAGGACCGACCTCGGATACAGCCTTGAATACCGCTGCACGCTCAGCGCAGATTCCAGAAGGAAATGCCAGGTTTTCAACATTACAGCCTGAGAAGGCTTTGCCATTCCTATCCAGCAGGGCTGCACCCACTTTAAATTTACTGTAGGGAGCATAAGCATTATCTGCCACTTTTTTGGCATTCTCCTTGAGCAATAGAAGTTTTTCCATCTTGATCTTAAACTAAAACCCGATGCAATGTACGCTACTTCAAGCGATCAAGTTCAATGGTTGTTTGTTTGTAGAAGTCTTTGTATTTCTTGAGCACATGCATATTGTGCTCAAAAAGTAGGCTTTTGAAAACCAGCAGATTCTCGCGAGCCTCCTGATACTCAGCCTGATCAAGTTGTATCATGGCCAGATGGTAGCGTGACATGGGGTACCGAATGTCCTGACCCTCAGAGATAATGGATTGGTAATGATGCCGGGCACTATCCAATTGTAGGGATAGACGAAAACTTTGAGCCAGCTGAAATTTTGTTTTGACATAACCGGGATACACCACGAGTGATTTCTGATAGTAATAGATGGCCATTTCGTATTCGCTTACTTTTAGATACTCATCACCCATCTTGGTAATAAGTACGGCCTCAGCTTCGGGGTTGGTAACTTGGGTGGCCCCCGATAAGGCAACAACCATGGCAATTAGAAAGATGCGTGTCCTTTTCATTTGTGTACTACCAGCAGTGCTATAAAAGTACACCAATCAAATGTGCCATTCAACGATTACATGGGATAGCCTGCATGCATAGTGTTAGTTGGACTTGACTGCCTCGATTCCAATGATGGCGGACTTGCGATTACTTCCCCAGTGGTAGTCGCCGAAGTCACCGGAAGATTTGATCACTCTATGACATGGTATAATGTAAGCTATGGGATTCTTGCCGACGGCTGTCCCAACAGCTCTGAATGCATTGGGTTTATGGATGTAGTTTGCGATCCGGCCGTAGCTTGTAACATGTCCGGAAGGAATTTTTATCAGCGCCTCCCAGACTTTGAGCTGAAACGCAGACCCTTTTAAATGCAGCTTTATTTCATGCGGATGGATGATATCCTGCGAGATGACCGACAATGCTAGTTCATGTATGGGATCCAATTTTTCGGTAATGGTAGCCTGCGGAAAGTTGGATTGAAGTTCCGCAAGTGCCTGGTCTTCTTTCTCATAAAATGCCAGATGACAAAGACCTTTGGGTGTCGAAGCTGCAATCACGTTCCCAAAAAGGGTTGTAAATGTGCTGAACTCAATAGGTAGGTTTTTGCCTCCATTCTTGTATTCAGCAGGAGTCATGCCTTCAATTGTAACAAACAGATCGTGTAGTCTTCCGGTACCAGAAAGGCCGGTGCGGTAAGCAGCTTCCGATAAGGTGATTTGATCTTCTTTTAGCAGTTTCTTGGCGTATGTGGTATTGAGGTACTGCAGAAATTTCTTTGGACTCACACCTGCCCACTCAGTAAAAATTCGCTGGAAATGGTAGGGGCTCAAATGCACGTGCTCGGCAACTTCCTCCAGTGTTGGTTGCTTTTTAAAGTTCTGCTGGAGAAAGCCAATGGCCTCTGCTATACGGTTAAAGTTGATATTGTTCTGTGTATTCATTTTTCTTTAATGTGACAATCGGAGGATAAAACTATACGCAAGTTGTTTTGAGTACCACCCGTTTCTTGCGGAGGTTCACATTTGGGCTTGCCTAACCTGCTTTCTTACTTCATGGACTTCGACGCTTTGTCAAGATAAGGACGAAATGAACCAGATATACTTGATTATCCGCTGAAGCATGGATATTTGTTCATTCTTATAACGTAACACAAACCCATGTCAGAAGAGAAAATTTACCGTGTAGGTGAGCTTAGCGCCGAGCAGCCTGCTAAAACCCAATATGAATCTACAAAATTTGCTAAAGCACGTCATCCGGAGCCCTATCGCTTCGAGGTTAATCTAAGTGCCGAAGCTGGAAAGATGCAAAGCAAAACAGGCGTTGTTTCTGTTAATATACCGGGATTTAGCCCGGTGAAGTTGTACTGTGATGAACAACCCCCGGTTGGCGAAGACACCGCCCCGCCACCGCTCGCATTTTTTTCTGCCGGTATCGGATTTTGCTTGATGACCCACCTTACAGACATTCTAACAGCTAGAAAGATCCAGGTGGACAGCCTGAAGTTGGAGCAGCGAATCATATTTAAGACCAATCTGGGACATATGCGCGAGCATGGTTACATGACCAATGGGGGATGCGACCTCGTAGAGACCCATGTCATCATAGAAAGCCCTGAGCCGGAAGAGAGCATTAAGGACTTACTCAATGAAGCCGAAAATGGATGTATGGCTCACTTTGCACTTCGAAATCCGATCCCTTGGTCCACCAGGTTGGTTTACAATGGGAATGAGGCAATAAATCGGTCTTCTGAGGATTGATTGTTTGCTTTTTGCTTGCTGAACGATAAACGATAAGAAGAGAGAGGGTTAAGCGGCTAAGCGCTCTGACGCTCAATTTTCATAACGCTCTTCTTAGACCACCGACGGAAACTTTTCCAAAACTGACGGTTTAAAAAGTCCCAGGTACCATAGAAAGAGGGTTTTACGTAGGAGCTAATGGTACAGGTGATGGTGGTTTCATTTCCATCGCTTGCAGTCTTAAACTCCAGCCGGAAAGGTCTTACCAGTCGAAAGCTGATGGCATAACTTCCGTAATAATACTGTAGGTCTCTGTAGTTTGGTTCGATCTTCGTCAGTACACCAGCAAAGTTCACAAACGGTCCTGTGTGGTTGGTCACAACACCTTCATTGAATCCATTCGAAATACGCGCTGGATCAGGGCTGTAAAATTCCACGCGATAGGGCCAAACTTGCGTGTCGGTAAAAGTTCTAGGGTCATTTAACCAGCTCCATACCGATTTTTCTGTCGCAGCGACCTTTACGTCAAATGAATACGTATGTACTTTAAATGCAGGAGGTGGAGGTTGAATCATAAGCTTGATATAGGTTGTTGAGGTTCATCTTCTAATGGACTTTCGCGGCTGCTTCCCAGGTAAAACGTCATGAAAGCGATCCCAAAATAGTTGACTTTGATAGTGCCAAAAGTATACTCGTACGTACTCCACAAGAGATAGGACGCGTAGTTACTACTTCCAATCTTTCTAAGGTCACTTTGGCTTAAAGGCGTCGTATGCATCATCCCATAGTCTCTTTTCAAACGCGTTAAAAATCGGCCTTCAGAGGGCGCGCCAAGAATGGCGATGGCCAGGATTAAAGCAACTAGATAAGCATAAATCTTTCTTCTCATTGTGGTATACCTACATGGTTCTGTAACGTGGCATGAGCTATGGCCGCTGCCTTCTCTCCTGATTCCATGGCGGCGTTTAGGCTTCCATTCAGTAGATAATCTCCGGCCAACGCGATGTTGTCTGTAAGTAACTGTTCCGAAGCATCCCGCGAGGCTTGCAAATCCTCTAGCATTGGAAGCGCCTCGGTGATCGTATATCTTTTTAAGAACGAGACGTCATTTATTCCAAAGTCTTGCTTAAGCTCCGAGCGAACCTGCTCGATCAGTACATCCTCAGACATGCTATGGTGTTTGACTACGGTGACAGATAGAAGTTCCTCTTCACCTTTTGTTTCGCATGAAATGCTGGTTGGGAAGAAAATGTTGTTGGTCAGTCGATTTTCTGCTGTGTTTAGGCCAATGATGGGTTCCAGAATGGTTCTTTGCTTCGTAGTAAAGTAAAGGTTCTCACAGGATTTCCAGTTAAGAGTAGAAACATAGTTTGGAAGAATGCCGCTGGGATTTCCGGCAAGGATGGTGAAATCACCACTAAGTCGTTCTCCGTTCTCCAATATAATATTGGTGCCAACTACTTGCTTAACTCTTGTGTTGAATAGAAACTTTGTTTGCTTCAACCCACTTTGCAACTGTTGGGGAATTGCGCCCATTCCAGCCTTTGGGATCATGGCGCTTCCTTCTCCAAACATTTTGAATACAAATTCAAACATCCTACTAGAGGTACTAAGTTGGTCTTCCAAGAAAATACCACTGAAGAAGGGCCTGAAGAATGATGAAATCACTTTGGCCGAGAAACCAAGTGATTTTAGATAGTCATGAGTCGTCCTTGACGGGGCATCGAATACGTCTGAAAGTTCCTTTTTAGCTAGCTGCGTATTTAGCCTGTAGATCTTCCATTTGTCCCATAGGCTGGCATGCTTTGAAAAAACGGTTGGTAGTAAAAATCGTCGGTCCCTTCTGGGGTCACCGAATAGGTTGCCAATCCCATTTTGGAAAAGCATGGAGCCATCGTCGAGCTTTTGAAGTGCAAGGGCTTGATAATCCAAGTGGGTTTGGGCCTTTGGGTAGGCTTCGAGAAGTACCTGGAAACCACGGTCCAGTTGGTAGCCCGCTACGATGTCTGTTTGGACGCGTCCACCTGCCTGTTTATCCGCTTCCAGAATGGTGGGGCTATACCCCAACGCTTCCAATTGTCGTGCAGCAATTAGGCCACTAATGCCGGCACCAATGATAATCACGTTGGGACGTTCAGACGAATTCTCCATGCTTGTACAACTATATTGGACAGTTAGTGTTTATTGCGGATATGAATTCTGAGAAAATTCGGGAACATTTCGAACAACAACTTATGCTGCTCAAGAAAGAGAAGGCGGCGGACTACGCACAGTACCAAGAACGTATGATGAATACCTCCGTGCAAGAGCGTATCAAAAATGGGGTAACGTGGTATCCGCTAGAAGTTGTGAGTGATTTCATAAGTACGGGTGAGCGCCTCACCTTGGAAGTCAGACGGACGAAACATCTGGGAGAGAAGCATGCCTTTCAAGCTGGTGTTGTTGCAGGCATATTCTCTACAGGAGAGGCTAAAGAGAAAGTACTGCAAGGTGTGGTGGGTTATTTAAAGGAAGATACCATGCGTTTGGTATTAAATCAGGACTATTTGCCTGAATGGCTGCATACAGATCGAATCGGCGTAAACTTACTCTTTGACGATGGGACTTATCGAGAGATGAACAAGGCCATCAGTACCGTCATGCATGCTAAAAACGATCGTTTGGCAGAGCTGCGTGATGTGCTTTTTGGATCCTGCGCCGCCGCAATGTCACCTTATCATTTTTTGGAACTCCCTGCACTAAACGAAAAGCAGAATGAAGCCTTCAACCGAAGTATCTATGCGAATGATGTGGCTTTTGTACATGGACCTCCTGGGACCGGCAAGACGACGACGCTGGTACAGTGTATCAAAGAGGTCGTTAGGCGGGAGAAGCAGGTGTTGGTCTGTGCACCGAGCAACGCCGCAGTAGATCTTTTGGTAGAAAAACTGACGGCTGAAAAACTCAATGTTGTTAGGATTGGTCATCCTGCACGGCTTACACCTGAGGTCATTGAGAATAGTATTGACGTCAAGATCAGCAAGCATCCGGAATTCCCTCGATTGAAGGAGCTACGTAAAAAGTCGGAAGAGTTTAGGTCGCTCGCAGGCAAATACAAACGAAAATTCGGCCGCAACGAGCGAACGCAACGAAACTTGATGTACAAAGAGGCCAGGGCGTTAAAGCAAGAATCCAGAGACATTGAAAACTACATCACCGAAAGGCTCATAGACAGCGCCCAAGTAGTCGCATGTACGTTGACTGGCGCTAGTCAGGGGCTCGTAGCGGATCGACTTTTTAAAACGGTTTTTATAGATGAGTCCTCACAAGCGCTTGAGGCTGCCGCCTGGATAGCAATTATGAGAGGTCGTAGTGTAATCATGTCAGGAGACCATCATCAGCTACCGCCAACCATTAAATCCATTGAGGCCGCAAAAGACGGACTGGCTTACACACTTTTTGCCCGAGGTCTGGAAGGTCAACCTGAAACGGTAACGATGTTGGAAACACAATATCGCATGGATCCCACCATTATGGGGTTCTCAAGTCAGGAGTTTTATCAGAAAAAATTGCAAGCAGCTAAGGTTGTCCTTGACCGCCCGAAGTTGTTTGACGTTAGCTTGTTGATGGTGGACACTGCAGGTGCAGGCTTTGAAGAAAAAGTAAAGAAAGAAACGCTAAGTACCTACAATGAGGGCGAAGCCGACACACTCATTAAGTTGATGGAATTGGAGAAACTGGAAGACCTGTCGATAGGGGTAATCCTGCCGTATCGCGCTCAGGTCGAACAGGTAAAAAAACGATTATCCGCTTCAGAAGTACTTTCTCAATACACAGAGCATATCGATGTCAACAGTGTAGACGCATTTCAAGGACAGGAACGAGACATCATCTTCATTTCGTTGGTGAGGTCAAACTCAACTGGAACCATTGGGTTTTTAAAGGAATACAGGCGCATGAATGTAGCCATGACACGGGCAAGGCATCGCCTGGTGATTGTTGGCGACTCTGCAACCGTAGGGCAAGATCCGTTTTTCCAACGAATGATCGAGTA
>CAZQJU010000055.1:0-23575 GCA_964593185.1 uncultured Roseivirgaceae bacterium | reverse complement strand
GTAGATGATTCAATCTACATGAGATCATTAATTAAAACAGCAATGGAGGGTGCTGGATACGAAGTTGTAGGTGAGGCTCAAAACGGAGAAAGTGCGATTGATCTTGCATGCTCTTTACAACCAGACTTAATAACATTGGACAATATTCTTCCTGACATGATGGGATTTGAAATTTTGAAGGTCATCAAAGAAGAAGGCGTTGAATCCAAGGTTATCATGGTCAGTGCGGTGGGTCAGCAAACAGTGGTCAACAAGGGTATTTCACTTGGAGCTTCTGAATACATCGTCAAGCCTTTCACGGAAGAAGATCTACTCAAAGTGGTAGAAAAAGTGCTCGCATAATCATTTCGTAAATGATCAGAAGACTTCACAACTTACCAATACGCAAGAAATTTGCGGTGATCATAATACCGCTTATTGTGGTCATACTTGCTTTTGATTACCTGCAGGTAAGGTATCATTTTTTGGATTACACAGATTCGGTGCGCCTCAACAAGGCCATTACTGTGGGTGTTGAAATCAATCATGTGGTGCATGAAATTCAGAAGGAACGGAGTATTTCCTCAGGGTTTTTGTCCAATGATGGGCAGAGCTTTGAACGGAAGTTAGCCGAACAGCGTAGCAAAACAGATAGCACGCTGGCGAAGTACTTTAGTGAGCTGGAAGGTGATAATCTAGATGATTTGTTGGATCTACATCGAGAAGATCTGGACCGACTGAATACCTACTTCCAGCGACTTGAAACATTGCGCACAGGAATCGATCAGCATCGGATCACCTCTGAAGAGTCGATTGATCGCTTCTCTACCATTAATGATGCCGCGTTAAACACGGTGATCAAACTGATAGATGAGACACGAGATAAGGAAGTAGCACAACAAGTTCATGCGCTTATTTACTACTTAAAGTCAAAAGAGTACGCCAGTATTGAACGAGCCATTGGTACACAGGCTTTTTCATTAAATCACCTGGGCTTTGACCTGTACAATCAATTTACCACGCTGGTTGCAAATCAGAATTCCTACCTCGATGCCTTCCGGATCATTGCCAATCAGGATTTTGTCAACTACAATGGAAACATGGTGAATGGGGAATCTGTTGAAGAAGTAATTCGAATGCGGGAGGTACTTTTTCAAAATGATACTCTCGTAGAAGACCCTGATCATTGGTACGAAGTGAGTACAGATAAAATCAATCGAATCAAAAGAGTTGAGGACTACATGTCGGACAAGATTCAGACCTCTGTGGAAGAAATTAAGAATCGCTCGGTCGCAAGCTTTTGGACATTTTTGATTCTTGATATTACCATTGGGTTTTTGGCTTTTTGGCTGATGACCAGTATCGTAAAGAACCTTTTAACGAATGTCAGCTTGTTGGAGGCTTTTACACGAAAAGTCTCTTCGGGAGACCTCTCGCAGAAAGTTCAAATCGAGACAAAAGATGAGCTAGGTCAATATGCGAATACGTACAATCGGATGGTGCATGAGATTCGTAAATCTCACTTTCAGCTGAAAAAGCAACGCGATAAGGCCAATTTCATGTACAAAAACATTTACGGCGTTTCGCTTGTAGTCTTTGAGAACATTCAGCAGGGAATATTCTTGCTTGACAAAGACTTCAAGATTTCAAAGTTCCATTCAAAAGCCATGAATGAGATCTTTAGTAACGAACGTATCGCCGGCGAGAATTTCACCAATTTCATGCGGCCGTTGATTTTACCTAGAGAATTGGAAGCATTGGAAATGTTCATGCGACATCTCTTCAACATTGATATGGATGAAGATGTGGTTAACCAACTCAATCCGATTGACCAGGTAAAAATCCACACAGAGCGTGATGGGATTGTAGCTACCAAGTACATCAGGGTCGATTTTACCAGGATCTTTCGTAAGGATAAGATCACCAATGTGATGGTTACTGTTTCTGACGAGACTGAATCCGTACTGTTGCAGCAGCACCTGGAAGAAGCTGAAAAGAAAAAGCAACTGGAAACAGAAAGAGTACTCAGCATTCTCCGAATCGATCCTTCCGTACTAAGAGGATTCCTACACAACTCCAAGAAGATGCTAAAGAGCATATCCGAACGGTACGAGCAGCATGACAGCGACGAGTTCTCCACTTTGTTAAGCTTTACGTTTGAGACTGTACATAATCTAAAGGGGAATGCCGTGGTTATTGGGATGGAACTGATGGGTAATAAATTCCATGAAATAGAGGAAGCCATTACCCAGTTACAATCCAAAGAGGTGAGAGGTAAAGACTTCCTCGCAGTGTTGTATGAGGTAGACGAGGCAGATCGAATGATTGCCGAAATCACTGAGATGTTAGATAAGATTGTCAACATCTACAAGAAGCTTCCTGCCGAAGGCGACGATGCGGATAAGGTGATGGTTGTTAATACCTTGGAGCAAGGAGTAGAGACCATCAGCAAGGAGATGGGTAAAAATGTGGAGCTGGTTTTCCAAAATGAAGAAGATGTAGTACTGGCGAAGCAGTACATTGAGCCCTTCAAAGACATCATGATTCAACTAATCCGGAATTCCATTGTGCATGGAATAGAGCCGCCTGACACTAGAATGGAGAGAGGAAAAGTGATGGTGGGAATGCTACGAATAGAAATGCACCGCGACGAGCATGATCTCATAATCAAATATTCAGATGATGGAAGGGGATTAGATCTTGAAAAAATCAAGATGAAAGCAGTGGAGAACGGAATTGTCACAGAGACGGGGCTTAAGGACATCGGTGAAGACGATTTGAAGAAAATGATCTTCCAAGAAGGCTTTTCTACCACGGACAATGCAGATCAGCATTCAGGTAGAGGACAAGGAATGCAATTGGTAAGTAATCTTATAGCGGAAAACAATGGATCTTTCAGCATCAATCACGTTGAAGGAGAGCTATTTGAGATGACCATTAGATTCCCCTACATCGAAGAAGAGAAAACTGACCTTGAAATTACAACCGACGAAGAATGAAAAATAGATTACTTATAGTAGATGACTCTTCTGTGATGAGAAGGACAATTGAAAAGAATCTACAAGAGTATGACCTTGAGATAATTGGGCAAGCTTCCAATGGAGTTGAAGCTTTGGATATTGTCAAAGATGAGATGCCGGATGTAATTACCCTGGACATTACCATGCCGGAAATGGATGGAATTGCATGTTTAGAGGAGATAATGAAAATTCATCCAGATGCAAAAGTGATGATCATAACGGCACTTTCGGATAAACTCACGGGGCTGACAGCACTTGATAAGGGTGCACGCGGATTTATGTTTAAGCCAGTGAACTCTGAAGATTTGGCAAAAGCCTTTGACAAACTACTGAAGCGCAATGGACAATAGAAAGGAAGAATTTGAGTCCACCTGTAATCTCTTTATCAATTCGGTAAACAATTATTTCAAGCATCTTACCGAGATTGATTCGGATATGAAAGTGCCCTACCTGAAGGAGTCAAAAGGGCTGATGTTGAAAGATTACACGGGGATGATTGGCATATCAGGAGGTCGAAAGGGCTTCGTTTACATCTCCGCTGATAAGGAAATGTTTGCAGATCTTATCAACATGTTCATAGGCATTGAAGACCCTTCAGATGAAGATATACTCGACATGGCAGGTGAAATCTCCAATGTGGTGGCAGGAAATGTTCGTGCAAATCTAGGAGCGAACTTTATGATTTCGGTACCTACTGTATTCCAGGGTATGCCTGATGAATTAGAAGTACCGGAAGATGTGTCTGTTTATGTAATTCCAATTAGCTGGAAAGGACATGAAGCATTTGTAGTCCTGGGTTTAGACTAATCGCGGACCAGAATGCAGGAACCTGGCAAATCAAAAGGGAATTGGCTAGAGAATCTGGAAAAGATTCAGGACGGGGCACAGAAAAACTACTTTTCAGTGCTGCCACAGGAAAAAGAGCTTCTAAACTACTTTTCGGACGCATTTGTTCTTAACAAACCCAAAGGAAGAGTGGGAGGAGATGGGTTTTGGCTTCACACAAATGGAGCAAATGACGTTTTTCTTGCACTTTTTACGTGCGTAGGAGATGGACATTTGGCTAGTATGATGATACGTATTTATATGGATGCCCTGAGAAAGATGGTTGAGGGGTATTCCATTGAGTTTCCAGGTTCCATACTGCAGTTTTTGCACCGAGAGGTTCAGGCTAAGTTCAAAGGCAAAAACAATATTCTCTTGAGCACCAATGCCAACGTTGGTATTGTGAAGGTGAACACTGAGTCAAAGGAAATTGAATTTGCTGGAGCGAACATGGATCTCATGCAGGTGAGAAGAGAAGGAGTTAAAACGATAGATGGGGTCGGTAAGCAAGTCGGAGAAACGGCAGAGAAAATGGTTAGTTATCCCTCCATAGAATTAGCAAATGTTGACGATTCGAGTTTTTATTTATGTAGTACAGGTCTTTTCAATCTGATTGGTGGTTCGGAAATGAAGAAATTAGATTCGGAAAAACTGGGAGGATTCTGGCGAGAACGAAGGCCCATGCCCATGGAGGATCAGAAAAAAGAAACAGACAAGCTTATCTCAAACTGGACTGGTGTGAGTGGGCAAAATGATGACGTTATGGTCATCGGATTCAAGCTGTAGACTTTGTCATAAACGGAGCTCGGCGCTTTCAAATTTTGGACAGTCGGCTTTTAGTTCATTCCACTTTTTGATACGTTTCGAACAAGACTCATTCATTCTGTTATTTTTGGGTAAAACAATAGACTATTGGAAGATAGCAGAAGGGGTTTCATCAAAAGAAGTACGATGGCATTGATTAGCGCCTCCATTGGTACGGAGGTGGTCTTTGGTGAGTTCTTACCGGACGGATATGTTCCCATTGTATTTGAACAGGAAGACTTTTTTAAACGTTTCGGCAAAGACAGGGGAATGATCGTATTGAATGATCGGCCTTGGAATGCGGAAGCACAGGCTCATTTACTTGATGACAAAGTCACGCCTGCTTCCAAAATGTTTGTGAGAAATAATGGCATTGTTCCAAGGGACATTGATGCAGGTAATTGGTCATTGCTTATTGATGGGGAGTCGGTGATCCAATCCAAAAAGTTCTCCATTCAGAACCTTAAAAAATTTCCCAAGTATACCTATCAGCTAACGCTGGAGTGCGGAGGGAACGGAAGAAGTGAGTTCGATCCGCCTGCGAAAGGCAATCAGTGGACAGTAGGAGCTGTTTCATGCGCGCAGTGGTCAGGTGCTCGCCTAGTCGATGTCCTGAATGATGTAGGGTTGAAGGAGGACGCTGTATATGTTGGATATTATGGTGATGATACGCACCTAAGTGGGGACCTAACGAAAGATCCGATCTCTAGGGGCATTCCAATCCAAAAAGCCATGATGGAAGAAACCCTAATAGCATATGAAATGAACGGAGCGCCGATACCGTTAGTGCATGGATTCCCATTGCGACTGGTAGTGGGTGGCTGGCCGGCTTCAGCTTCAGGTAAATGGATCAACAGGCTACGTGTACGAAACAAAGTCCACGATGGAGCAAAAATGGGGGGTACGTCTTATCGAGTTCCGTGTGAATCGGTAGCACCTGGTGTACAGGTTGCAGAGGACAACATGTGTATCATAGAGTCAATGCCTGTAAAGTCCATTATTACGTTTCCAAAAACAGGTGCACTTCTACAAGATGGTCGTGCCTTAGAAATCCGAGGGCATGCCTGGGCCGGAGAAAAGGCTATTAAATCCGTCGACTATTCCCTTGATTTTGGAGCCACCTGGCAACCTTGCCAGCTGGAAGGGCCCATAAATCGGCTAGCTTGGCAACATTGGAAAGCAAAGGTGGAGTTTCCTAAAGTCGGATACTATGAAGTCTGGGCCAAAGCAACAGATGAAACAGGAATCATGCAGCCAATGGTACTTCCAGGGTGGAATCCAAAAGGATATTTAAACAATGCTTGCCACCGTATCGCCGTCAAAGTTGTCTAGGGATGGAGGATAAGCAGTTACATCGGGCTATTCTAAGGGTTATTCAAGTACTAAAGTCATCCGTTGCGGTGCTTGCTTTGCTACTTACTGTGGTGCTTTTTTTGTTTGGAAAGTATTTTGATCTACCGGATTTCGAAGAAACAATCTCCCTTGCAGATAGTGAACCAATGGAAGTTATGGACGGTATTCACATAAAAACAGGATTGATCGATGCACCCGGACTAGCGTTAGTCATTCAGCATTGCACTTCGTGTCATTCATCCAAGCTCATTACCCAAAATAGGATGACATCCGCAGGTTGGACGAGTACAATTCGCTGGATGCAGGAAACACAGAATCTTTGGGACTTAAAAGGCGATGAAGAGCAAGTGGTGGCTTATCTGGCAAAGAACTACGCACCAGAGAAGAAAGGAAGGCGACCAAACTTAGTAGAGATTGAGTGGTATGAACTTGAGTGACATCCTGTTTTTAATCTAAGCAGGCAAACCAACTGTCTTAGAATCATGTTTTAGAGATGATTGATATGGAGAAGTACAGCGAAATTTTCATTGAAAGCTATCTAGGTTATGGTCGTTACCTATGGAACGAAATAACGAATCCCTCTTGGCACAACTACTTCTATTGGCTCTTGGCAGTTTCCGTATTCTTTTATGCTTTGGAGATCTTTAAGCCTTGGCGGGAAAATCAAGCGAAGTTTAGAAAGGATTTTTGGCTGGATTTCTTTTATATGTTCTTCAATTTCTTCCTTTTCTCTTTGATTATTTACAATGCGGCATCCAATGTCGTGGTAGATCTTTTTAACAATCTCCTAAGTGCTGTCGGCATCCAGAATTTACTTGCTTTCGAAGTAATGAGTTGGCCTATGTGGAGTCATCTACTTGTAGGCTTTGTTCTTCGTGACTTTGTACAGTGGTGGACGCATCGTTTGTTGCACCGAGTGCCATTTTTGTGGGAGTTTCACAAAGTACATCATTCAGTGGCCCAGATGGGTTTTGCAGCTCATTTACGGTACCACTGGATGGAAAACATCGTGTACAGAACCATAGAGTATATCCCGCTGGCATTGATTGGAATTGGGCTGCGAGACTTTTTCATCATTCATATTTTTACGTTGGCAGTTGGTCACTTTAATCATTCCAATTTCAAGCTGAATTTGGGCTTATTCAAGTATATTTTCAACAATCCTCAGATGCACATTTGGCACCATGCGTACGACTTGCCTGAAAACAAACAGTACGGGGTGAATTTTGGGCTTACCCTGAGTGTTTGGGACTACTTGTTCAAGACAAATTACATCCCACATGATGGAAAAGATATCCGTCTGGGCTTTCCAGGAGTAGAAGAATTTCCGGAATCCTTCGTCCGTCAAAATTTGCATGGTTTCAAAAAACGGTAGGGCCTATTGCTTACTGTTACGATAATACTCCATCGCGGCAGGCATGTTCTTGTTTAAATCGGAAATTCGTGTATCATGGGAAGGGTGCGTAGAGGTAAACTCAGGAGGTGCTTCACCACCGCTTTGCGAAGACATTCTTTCCCAAAATTTCGGTGCTTCCTGTGGGTCATAACCGGCCATCGCCATGAAGTACAAGCCCAGTTTATCAGCTTCGGACTCGTGCTTTCTGGAAAAAGCCAGAATGCCAAGTGAAGTAGCAGCCCCAGCACCTTGCAAGATCATTTCGGAAGAAAGTGTAGGGGCCGAACCACCTGTCAACAGAATGCTTGCGATGCCAAGACCCGTTTGAGCTGCATATTGATTGCTTATTCGTTCACTTCCATGGTTGGCAATGGCATGCGCAATCTCATGACCCATCACTACTGCTACTCCTAGCTCGTCTTGACAAATAGGCATTATACCCGTGTAAAATGCCACCTTGCCCCCTGGCATACACCAAGCATTGACCGTATTGTCTTCATCTATGAGGTTATATTCCCACTGATAGTCCGCCAGGTAACCACTTTGCCCTTGGTCTCGGAAGTACTGCTCTACCGCCTTTTGAATCCTGTTGCCCGCTCTTTTGACCATTCTAGCTTCCTCAGTACCAGTGATGATCTGTCCTTCCTTTTTTACTTGCTCATATTGCTCAAAGCTCATTGGAAAGATTTTGTCGTTACCCATGACATTGAATTGCGATCTTCCAGTCAATGGAACGGTTTTACATTGAACAAGAAAGACAAAAACGAAGGGAAGGACACTTTTTACAACGCGCATAAATTGTGATTTTACCTGAAGTTAGAACATGATTCCAAAAATTGGAATAGGGTACTGAAATAATAAACTGTTAGTCAACTAAACGAGTTCGCGATCATGTCATTGTTATTTGGGAAAAAAGAAATTCAGTCAATAGCACTCCTGCTTGTTTTTGGGCTTATGGAACTTAAAGCTCAAAGCTTACAAGAGTTCTACGCACAAGGGACAAATGCCTACAAAGCAGGTGACCATGCAACGTTCTTGAAAAGTATGCAAAGTGCCGACTCAATCCGGCCCAATCACCCAACAATTTTGTACAACCTTGCCGCTGGTTATGCCCTTAATGAATTGCCACAGCGTTCTGTAGACGTATTGGAACGTGTCATTTGGATGAATGCAGAGATACGTTTTGATGAAGATGAGGATTTCCTTTCCCTCAAAGACCTAGCCTCCTATAGGAGGCTCAGAGCCCTTCAGGATGACCTTCTGACCGAAGTAAGGAAGAACAGTGCCTCCATGACCCTGTCCGATAGCACTTTTCACCCGGAGGGTATTGCGTATTCCATGACTCAGGATAAGTATTTTCTAGGTAGCGTCAGGAAGCGCAAGATTGTAAGCAGTACGGAGAAAGGAGAGGTTGAAGACTTCTTGACTGACGGAGGTTTGATGTCCATTATGGGCCTGAAGGTAGATGATCAAAAGGAGTTGCTATGGGCATGTAGCACCCCCACACCCGAAATGATGGGTGACGAAACCGGTCTACGTGCAGAGGTCATTGCCATTGACCTGAATACCAGAAAAGTGGTAGGTAGATATCTCGCTCCTAATGAAAATGATTGGTTGGGAGACTTGACCATAACTTCCACAGGAGTAGTCTTGGTGTCCAACAGTAGCGCTGAAAACCCTACAATCTACCAAGTAAATCCCGGAAAGGATACACTGTCGACATTAATAGATGCAACGGAACTTGTTTCCATTCAAGGTATCACACTGAGCCGAGATGAGTCCGTACTGTTCATCGCAGATTATCGACACGGCATCTTAAAGTACGATTTTGAAAGTAAGGAGCTGATAGCGCTTGAAAACAAAACACCTCATTCACTGAAAGGAATTGATGGGTTATATAGTTATCATGACGACTTGATTGCGATACACAATGGGTTGAAGCCTTTTAGGGTAGTTAGGTATTCATTAGATAAAGAACGGAACATTGTTAAGGCTTTTTCATTTTTAGAAAAGGCCTTACCTGAAATGAACGAACCTACCCTTGGGTTGATCTTGGATAACGACTTTTTATACGTGACTAACAGTCCATGGGCCGCATACGACGCTGATAAGGTGTTGGATCTTGACTTAGTAAGTGCTCCCTTGATCCGAAAAATTTCGTTAAAATAGGCAGGGCTTTGTAACACTTTGTCAAAAATCTATACCTATTGAGAAATAGGCAAGATTTATGAAGTTTATAGAAAAATTGAAGTGCAAGGCAGCTAGTAAAAAAGATCTTAACAAATACTACCAATCACTTCCGAAAGAAGAATTGATTAAGAGAAAATCAGCACAGAGGAATCTGTACCTGACCACAACCTTTTGCTGGGTCTTTGCACTTATTGCAACAGTGGTAGCGGCAAAGATGAGTGATGTACTTCTTGTCCTGTATGTAGGTTTAGTCATGTCCTTACTGATTACAACATGGGTAGATTATAAAGGCAGAGTATCTTTGATTGACCGGATCATAAAGACAAAGTAACGTTTGTCAAAAAAAGAAGAATTTATATCGCTGATTGGACAGCACCAAGGTTTAATCAACAAGGTTACCTACCTCTACGCAGACGTACATGAAGACCGAAAAGATCTGCAGCAAGAAATTATTGGTCAGTCATGGAGTTCGTTCAAATCATATCGAGGAGAAGCCAAGTTCTCTACATGGCTGTATCGCGTTGCGCTAAATACAGCCATTTCAAGTCTGAAGCAAGCAAAAAGACAAGAGCAGGTTAGGGAAAATATCTTGGTTGGCGAGGGCACTCAGACATCAAACGAGGGTGAGCTCTTGGAAGCGATACTTACTGCATTGAATTCCATCGAAAAGAGTATCGTACTGCTACTGATTGAAGGATACGCCCAACGTGAGATAGCCGACATACTGGGTATTACCGATGGAAATGTGCGAATCAAAGTTCATCGAATTAGAAAAAAATTAGAAAAGTATGGAGTTAAAGACTTTGCTTGAGACCCAGCAGTGGACGAATGCAGGAATGGATCTGACGCAGCTTATGATTTCCCGAAGTACGCGAAGTACGATCGATAAGAATATGAAAGTAGTGGTTGCAAATAATTACAAGGCGCTTATACTGAACGCGTTATTCTTATGCTTCTTTGTGTTCATTTATGTCTTTAATCCAAAAATAGAATTCCTGATTCCTACCATCTTAATTGTCAGTTGTTTCCTTTTTTTGATTGTTGGTGTGTGGAAAGGCATAACATCTCTGAATAAGATTGATTATTCTCAAAGTCTCGTAATGTTGTTATCGACTTTTTTGAATACAAATAAGGAAGTCTTTCGCCTTCAACGTCAGTATCATGCTATGGTGCTTGTACAAAGTTTTCTTGGAGGGTTTTTGCTAGGCCTGGCTTTCCAGGGCTGGACAGTAGAAAAGGCACTTTCAAAGCCAGCCATATTTGCCATTATTGTTCCATTGACAATCGGGTTTTATTATCTAACCAAGACCAAGTCCTTTAAGTCACTACATCGAGCTTTAAGTCCCAACTATTATAAAGCAAAAAGCTATCTTCAAGATCAGCTCAACCTGTTGCAGGAAGAATAGGAGGTACCTTACGAAGAACGGTCTCTAAACAAAAATTTCTGAGGGTGGAATTCAAATGATGTTATCTGTGTTTAACTTTCCTAAATAAGTGGATGAAATGAATGATAAAAATAAGAAAGCGACGTTTGGAGGTGGATGTTTTTGGTGTGTGGAAGCTGTTATTCAAAGGTTGAAAGGAGTAGAAGCTGTGATGTCCGGGTATGCAGGGGGTAAGGTAAAAGATCCAAGTTATCGAGAGGTCTGTGGGGGAAGGACCGGCCACGCAGAAGTCGTTCAGGTAACTTTTGATGAAGAAGACATTTCGTATAAAGATCTTCTGATTGTTTTTATGACCACCCATGATCCCACTACGCTGAATCGACAGGGAGCGGATGTTGGAACACAATACCGATCTATTATTTTGCCCCACGATGAAGAGCAAGCACAGATTGCCAAAGCAGTAATTGGCGATTTGGCGCAGATCTATGATGATCCCATTGTAACGGAGATTAAACCTTTTGATGCATTTTACGAAGCAGAGGAAGAACATCACAATTACTACAATCAACATCAAGAACAAGGGTATTGTAGTTTTGTGATCACCCCTAAAGTTCAGAAGTTGAAAAAGATGTACCAGGATAAATTAAAAGACGGAGTAAGTGCGTAGCCTATGATTCATTGGAAAGATGTATTACAATATGCCGGTAGAGGAAACCTAAAACCCGATCGAAGGGTAGAGAAATCAGACGATGAATGGAAGTCGCAGCTTACGTCTGAACAGTTTCGGATTACTCGCATGAAAGGTACCGAGAGAGCATTTAGCTCAGATGTTTGTAGCAAGTTTGACCCCGGAAAGTATAAATGCGTCTGTTGTGGCACCTTACTTTTTGACGCTGACGAGAAGTTCGAAAGCGGTACAGGGTGGCCATCCTTCACGCAGCCGATAAAAGAGAATGCCATTGCCTACATTGAGGACCGAACCTTCGGAATGTCTCGTATCGAAACAATCTGCAATACCTGTGATGCCCACCTAGGACACGTATTTCCCGATGGTCCTGAGCCAAGTGGGCTTCGGTACTGCATGAATGCAGTGGCGTTGGAGAAAGAGGAATGAAGCTGTTCCTAATCTTGTGAGCTCTGGGAAGGCTTTACCGATCGACCAGGCAGCCTACAAGCAGCGTTTTGTGGACATCATTGTGGATGCATTCCAACAGAATCCTGCCGTTTGGGATGTAGTAAAGCAAGATGCCAAAAAAGACGTTAGGCTTCGGAGATTAGCAACGTATTCATTTGAATTTGGTGCCCGGAGAAACGGGAACTACCTGACTCAAGATCGGAATGGGATAGTCATTAGCTATGTAGAGGACATGAAACGATCCATCCATGATCACTGGGCAGACCTACTGCTAATCCTCAGGATCGCAGGGCTGTCGCGCGCACGGTACCTGCTTCGAAAGGAAGCGTACCGCGCAAGTGTACGTCCAAAGGAACCTTTCTACTATGTTTGGTTTCTAGGAATCGAGACAGGACACCGAGGTGGCCCAACGGGTAAAGAGCTCAAAGAACGCATTTTCTCTGAGGCAGCGCAGCAGAACTTACCAATTCTATTGGAGACCACCATTGAGAAGAACAAGAGAGCCTATGAATACTTTGGATTTGAAGTTTATCACACCCATCAATTTCACAAGGGAACACCTCCGACGTACTTTATGAGGAGAGAGATTTCTTGATGTTGGGAAAACTCAAAATTTTCGAAGCGTTCTAAGGGGAAGCAGTGGAGAGATTATCTTAAATAGGGCCCACGGCCATCTAGGTACATACGCACGATGGCTTTCTTTGTTGATGGCTTTCACCAGCAATCTGGATCCTTTTTGAAGGTCAATAATGAAGGGCAGCTTCTTATTTATGCCTTCCGTCATTTCAGACTCAATAAATCCGGGGAAAATCGTCGAAACGGTGATGGGCTTATTTAATACATCTATACGGGCACCTTCGGCGAGATTGGCAAGTCCTGCTTTTGTGGCGGCATACACGGTCATAGCCCCTGCATAGCCGCGGAATGCCGACATACTGGATATGGCTACTAAATGGCCGTGATTTTGAGCCCGAAAGATCTTCAGTGCCGCCTCAAATTGACTCAACGCCCCGCAAAAGTTCGTAATAGCAGTTTGCATATTTGCGGTAGCATAGCCTTTACCTATCGGAGCGCCTTTGCCCATACCTGCATTTACAATCACCCGATCAAGTGTGGTGCCGATGGCTTTGAAATCTTCATGAAATGCAGCAAACACTTCAAAGACATCTTCTGTTCTCGTTACATCAAGTGTTCTTATGAACACCTTGATTTCAGGATTGACTTCCTCCAGTTGTCTTTTTAGCTTTTCGAGATTACTCAATCGCCGGGCACATAAAGCCAAATTACAACCCTGTTTAGCGAACTCCAGAGCCATCCCTTTTCCTAAACCTGAACTAGCTCCGGTGATCAGTACGTTTTTTCTGCTAGACATAAGTTAAAGAAGTAAAAGGTTGATAGAAGAAAACGGTAGGCACCTGATACGTAGGTTTGGTAACAAGAATGATGGTCTAAAGCTTTCCTAGTCGCTTAAATGCGCACTCATAAACCAAGCTGAGCCTGCCAGCGCAACGTCCTTTAAGAACATGGATGAATCACTTGGGTTTTGATTTAGAAAGCCAGGAAGCCACAGAAGCACAGCAAAGAGTGCCAGCATTAGTCCCAAAAGCTGTGTTGCTAACTTGGCTTTTTTGCCAAGGATAATTGCAACGGCAGCCAAAATCAATGCAATACCAGTCAGGTATACGAAGATCACTGGAGCGGGCAAGAAGCTCGGCACGATGCCAGACATGTTATCGGCGCCCATAAAATGGAAGATACCAAACATTGCCATCGGTCCGGCATACATGAGCTTGCCAATAAATCCTAAACTTTTCATCTTAATGGGTTTAATGTTTACTGACTGAAAGATAGTCAATTAACCTTGCAATAAAGCTCCCAACGTTGTCCATAGTTGAGGGCTTTGCACAGAATACCATGCAGCCCCATCAAACGAAATACTATTGACTTTTCTTTCTTTGGAAGGTTTCATGGTTTCAAAGTCGAGTGCATATACAAGTTTCATCACTTCCTGGGCTCCGTCCCAGCTTACAGCGCGCGAATCAAGGTACGTTTGACGTTCTGCAAACTTCCAGACAAGGTGAATATGTTCTTGCTTGGAATCTGTAAAATAAATGGAAAGCGGAGCTTCTCGCTCAGCGGCTTCCAAGACAGCTTGAAGCAGCTCATGAACGAGTACGTCGTCAGCTACTGCAGGAAACCATTCTGCACCTTCATTCGCAATATGGAGAAAAAAGGAATCTTGGGGCTCCTTGCTTCGTGCCGTGGTCAATAGCACTTTTATGGGGTCCTTCCAATGAGTGCCTAAAGTTCCGTGCCATGAAAAATCATCTTCCAGGCTATAGCCCTCGGACAAAATCTCTTCCTCTGACAGCTCTTCTCGATCCAAATAAGTGAGCATAAAGGCAATGTTTAGTGTTTTATCAAGCTCGACATCAAAAACAGCGGAGAAGGCGTAGGGTGCAGGTAGGTGTTGCGTTTGGTACGATAGTTTTAGTTTCATTGCAATGATTCCAGTAATTGACGTTGTGTTTTGATTCGATCTATTTTTCCGCTAGCAGTTTGAAAGATCGCTTGTTCTTCAAATACAATCTTTGGGGTCTCATATTTTTCAAGTTTACCAAAGTCAAGAGTGGATGGTTTTGTGCCTGCAAGAAGAAGTACCACCTTTTGCCCAAGTTGAGCGTCAGGGATAAAAGAAACCATGAATAAAGAAGAGATCTGTTCATCTAGTTTCTTTTCTATTGCTTCTGGATTAACCTTGATACCCCCGGTATTGATCACGAAATCACGTCTTCCAATCCATTCAAATGAGTGCTTTGAATTAACTACACCTATATCATTGGTTTTAAGCCACTTATGATCAGTTATTTCTCCTTTAAACATCAAGGTTTCCTCCGAAGATAAATCTACCTCAACGTCCCCAACCGTGGAATAGCTTTTGTTTTGAACTTTTCGGAGTGCAATGTGCGATACGGTTTCTGTCATTCCATACGTAGCATAAACATTTGGCGACAACTCATCATGTACCATCTGTTCTTCTAATGCACCTCCTCCCACAAGAATAGTTCCTAGCTTTTCAAAGTCCTTGGGCTGTAAGTGCTTGTACTGCATTGGGACGATGGAAACAAGGTCAACGTTAAAATCGGGTGGGATTGCTGCCGTGATATTGCTTGTAGGTTCTATGATGTAAAGATCAAGATGCTGTATCAAGGCTCGAAATACGACCATTGCCCCTCCAATGAAACCAGGGTCCAAACATAGGAGTGTACGCTTAAACACATTTTTGGGGTCAATCGCCTTGAAGGTAGCCCTGGTACTATAGATGATTTTATCTCTGCTGATTCGTACTTTTTTGGGTTTACCCGTAGAACCTGACGTGAGGAAATCAAAGGACTTCACATTATTCACCCACTGCTTTACCAACCAAAACACTTTTTCTTCCGTCTCATTGCTAGGGGAAAATGTATGACCTTTTTGAAATTCTTCTAATTTTAGCTTGAAATTTGCAGACTCTATAATCACTACTCTTGGAAAACGAAGAATTAATTGTCGAGAAACTTAGAAACAAAGATAAGGGTGCCTTCGAATTTGTATTCAATTTGTACTATAACATCATGGTGTTGTATGCCGCACGCTTCATGGATACAAGAGAAGAGGCGGAGGAGATTGCGCAAGATGTCTTTGTGAAGTTTTGGGAGAAGTGTGAGTCACTGTCACCAGATTCCTCCATCAAGAGCTATTTATATCGATCTGTCCATAACTCCTGCTTGAATGCAATTAAGCACGAGAAAGTAAAGGATGTCTATAAACAACACGTAGCCCAGTTTTTGGAGTCCAGTTATCAAGATTCGATTGAGATCAATGACCCTGATACCTTAAGGGCTCGCATTCATCAGGAAATTGATAATTTACCACCCAGATGCAGTGAGATATTCAAGTTGAGCCGGTTTGAGGGATTAAAGTACCAAGAAATCGCAGATCACTTGAGCATTTCGGTGAAAACCGTAGAAGTACAAATGGGAAAAGCATTGAAGACATTAAGGGAAAAGCTCATAGACCTAAAGGGTGCTACGCATGAGAGCTAGGCTCTTGACGCTTTTGGTTCTGGTGCCGCTTATTATTTGTGCCCAAAGAAACAATAGTGAGTTGATCAGTATTTCGATTGATAACCAACCCTTGGATGTCATTCTTGACAGTGTAAGTGTTCAAACCAATTACTTCTTTAGTTACAATGCAGATGTGTTTCCTGCCGGAAGTAAATACTCCATCAATGCCAGCAACGAACCAATAGACCAATTTCTTTCAAGATTGCTTGTGGGAACCCGTCTCAAGTACTCTTTTTTCAAAGATCAGATCATTCTGAATTACCAACCAACGGAAGAAACGGTAATACGAAGGAAAAACTTTTTTACCATAAGTGGCAAAGTTCGTGATGAGGATGGAAACCCGATTAGTCAGGTAAACATTTTCTTAGACGGTACCAATCTTGGGGCTTTTTCAGATATCGATGGAAATTATCGGCTAGAAGCCATTCCACCGGGATTCTATGACATTGTGTTTTCTCATATTGGTTACGAAAATGGATCCTATCAAATATCCGAGTACAATGGCGGGGCCAGAATTCAAAACCATCAGCTTAAGGACTCTTTTGAAGAGTTACAGGATGTGGTTGTAACGACGGATAGAATCAAAAGAGTAGATACGGAATGGCAGGCACATTACCAGACCTTCCGGGCAGAGCTATTAGGCAAATCAAAAAAGGCGCGATCATGTGTGATTGAAAATCCGGAAGTGATAAGCTTTGTCTATGATGACAGGAACGATGACCTGAGCGTCTTTTCTGAGGAAGCTATCGTGATCAGGAACGATGCCTTAGGGTATCGAATAGATTACTACTTGGAATCTTTCAGAAAGGAAGCGGATGATTTAAGGTTTCGCGGTAAGATCCGATTTCGTAATCAACCGCCCGTTTCTGGCAAGGAGAGGAGAGAGTGGAAAAAGAATCGCAAGGAAAGCTATAACGGATCATTTAACCATTTCAAGAAAGCGCTACTTAATGGCAACCTCACCAAAGAAGGATTTAGGCTTTTTTCCTCCAACAGTCTTCGAAAAGTGAAGAAGAAGAATTTGAACCCGCTCATGGAACGTGACATCCTCATATACAAGGGTGATGGGTACGAATTGAATTTCGATAAAAATCTAGTGGTAGAATATCGAAAGGAAAAAGAAAGCTTGGATTACCTCAACACAAGTCCATTTGTTGGCACCTACTATCGGGATCTGATTAATGAGGATGGTTTATTGATCAAAGATCCTGAGAATCAAACCTCTATGATAAGACTATTAAGAAGACCGGTTCGAATTGATGAATCGGGTCAAATTGTTGATAAATTTGCATTGACAACCTACGGGTATTGGGCATGGGAAAGACTGGCTACCCTAGTGCCAATAAATTACGACCCTAAATGGGATAATTTATGATAATGGCTAAGGGTATCTTCGGGGGTAAGTTGTTAATAGTCAGACATTAAGAGAGAAATGGAAGAACTACTGGCAAAATATTTTTCGGAAGAGGCGGACAAGGACGAAAGATCATTAGTTGAATCGTGGAGATCACAATCAAAAGAGAATGCGGAGTCCTTTTTTGAAGCTAAATTGTTATGGCTTGAATCAAGTGAGCCCGTGGCTCCAAATGCAGGTATTTTGGCCTCCATTCTTGAATCGGATTCAGAGAAAAAGGGACTTCAGTTTTTGTTGCTGAATTACAACTGGCCAAAATATGCAGCAGCAGCGGTGTTAGTGTTGGCCTTGGGATTGCTATTTGTGCTGAATCAAGAGTCGAGTACCTTTTCAACAACCACACTTGCGGATGGAAGTGAAATAGCGTTGCATGGTGATGCGCAGCTTGAGATCGTTGCCGTGAATGATCACATCAGGGAGGTTAAGCTGGTCAGTGGAAAAGCTTACTTTGACATTGAACGTGACGAGTCAAGACCGTTTATCATTCGAACAGAAAATGCTACAGTCAAAGTGCTCGGCACCTCCTTTTTGGTGGAGGCTGAGACAACTGGCACAGAAGTATGCGTAGAGTCGGGCATGGTAGAACTTCGTAAGGCCGACGACGAATCCCTTGCGGTGAATCTTGAAAAAGGAGATATGGGACATGTGTCCATTGGCAACAAAGGAATTATCAAGAAACCGAATGAAAATTTGAATTACCTCGCATGGAAAACGAAAGTACTGACGTTCAAAAATTCTGAAATGTCAGAGGTTAAGAAAGTTCTTGAAGAAGTTTATGGGATTGAAGTCATTCTGGAAAATGCGAACCTGAGCAACTGCAAGCTCACTGCCAAGATCAACAAGAAAAAAGCCAAAGATGCCATCGAGATCATCGCACGCACGTTTAACATCTCGTATGACATGAAAGACCGTGTGGTTACGCTCAGCGGGGCAGGTTGTTAATCCTTTTTCAAGGAATCCACTTAATATCGTCAAAGTTGGGCTTACGCTTTTCCAAGAAAGCATTTCTACCTTCTTTGGCCTCGTCTGTCATGTAGGCTAGTCGAGTTGCCTCACCGGCAAATACTTGCTGTCCAACCATTCCATCGTCGGTCAAATTGAAGGCAAACTTGAGCATTTTGATCGAGGTTGGCGATTTTTGTAAAATTTCCAGAGCCCATTGGTACGCTTCAGCTTCCAATTGATCATGTGGAATCACGGCATTCACCATGCCCATTTCATAGGCTTCCTGCGCTGAGTAGTTACGACCAAGAAAGAATATTTCTCGAGCGCGTTTCTGGCCAACCATCTTGGCAAGGTAAGCGGATCCATAGCCACCATCAAAGCTAGTAACGTCTGCGTCTGTCTGCTTAAAAATAGCATGCTCTTTACTAGCTAACGTAAGGTCACAAACGGTATGTAGACTGTGACCGCCACCAACAGCCCATCCAGGAACTACGGCAATGACCACTTTCGGCATAAATCGAATCAAACGCTGTACCTCCAGGATATTAAGTCGTGGCATTCCATCCTCATCGACGTAACCCTGATGGCCTCTCGCATTTTGATCACCTCCGCTGCAAAAAGCCCAACCACCATCTTTTGGTGAAGGTCCCTCGCCGCTCAAGAGCACCACACCAATGTTTACGTCTTCCCTGGCATCAAGAAATGCCTTGTAAAGCTCTGCCACAGTTTTAGGGCGGAAGGCATTTCTAACTTCGGGTCTGTTGAACGCAATCCGAGCCACTTTACCGGCTTTTTGGTAGGTAATGTCTTCAAACTCGGTTGCTTTTTTCCAGGCTATTGATTCGCTCATTGATGAATTGTCTTAGGTCTTTATAAACAGTTTGGTTTGCTTTAGGTTCAGAGAATAGCTCCAAGACTGAGGCGTTGTCTGAACTGCTCATGAAAGCCTCCCAGTACGCCTCAAGATCACGTATGCTTGAAGCTGAGAAGTAGTTGAGATGGTTTTCTTTGCAAATATATTCGGCAGTTCTGTTATGCCGCGTTTCAAAATACGTTTCCAGTTCCGGTTGCTTTGCGGGACCTTCAATCAATCTAAAAATGCCGCCCCCCTGATTATTCATGATGATGATCTTTAGGTTAGGTAACCGATAATTATGAAAGAAGGCATTCCGATCGTACAAAAAGGCTAACTCGCCAGTGATCAACACATTCAACTTAGGTGAAACCAGTGCGTTTCCTACGGCCGTGGAAGTACACCCGTCAATACCGCTGGTACCCCGATTACTTCTGCAAAGTACATCCATAGGCACACTAAACAAGTCTGCATACCGAACTGGCATAGAGTTACTTAAGTGCAAAATAGCATTTTTTGGCAATCGCTGAAGAACGCGATACGTCAATGTGGCTTCTGAATAAGGAGGGTCAGCAAAGAACTCCAGAAGTGCTTGCTTGGATTCTTCAGCGTAAAATTTCCACTGGTTCAGAAAGGCCTCATCTACTAGTTGCTTTTGCAACTGTTCAAGACATTCATCAAAGGAAGCACGTATAAGTTGCGGATTTGATTGAAAGGTGTCAACTGCCACCCCTGCGATATCGAAATGCAAGTGCGTGTGAGGCTTATGATTGCGTATGAAGTTCTTAAGTTTCTTAGAAAGGATAGATAATCCATTTGTTATCAATAGATCGGGCGCTAGACTAGACTGATCGTTAATAAAGGCGTCCACGTAATCGATTCCATGTTGTGAATTGTTAAGTGGCGATTTGAGAACAGGAATTCTCTTTGAAGCCTCCTGCAAAAGCTCTTGTGTACCCGAATATGGCTCATCTTGACCCGAAATGATCACTATTTTTTTAGCTTCTGGTAGTTTGAAGGGCTCACTTTCGAAATTTGTGCTTCTAGGCTTGGTATGACCTGCATTGCTCGATTGCACCTTTTGTTCCGGACTGGGATAGAAAGGCTCACGAAAAGGGATATTGATGTGCACCGGACCTAGGGGCAATTCAAGCGCAGCTTGAATAGATGTTGCCAATTTCTTTCGATACTGGTTAGCCTCTGTCTCATTATCAACATGAGGCAATTGAGCGGAGTACTTTACGTGGTTTCTTAACGCCTCAAATTGTCGGATGGTCTGGCCATCGCGCTGATCAATCAATTCCGGAGGACGATCTGCTGAAAGAACGATTAATGGAATCTGACGATAGTAAGCTTCTGCTATGGCCGGAGCGTAGTTTAGTAGGGCAGTTCCGGACGTGCAACATAGGGCAACGGGCGCTTTCTTTTCCTGCGCGATACCAAGTGCAACAAAACCCGCAGCTCTTTCATCAGGGATGACCCACTTTCGGATTTCTTTGTGGCGAGCAAAAGATATGCTTAGTGGGGCATTCCGAGAACCAGGGGATAGCACCACATGTTTAATACCCAGTTCGTAGCAAATTTGAGAAGTATTGAAAACGGTTGAATGAAGCACTATAAAAAGCTGTTATGCTGAAAGTTAAGCCTTGCCATCGAGAAGAAGCTTTCTCAGTACGTCAATCTTCATTTCTGTTTCTTGAAATTCACGCTCAGGTACAGAATCTTCGGTGATCCCAGCCCCTGCGTAAAAACGTATTATGCCGTGCTCGACTTTTGCGCAGCGAAGGTTAACAAACAGATTGCTTTCCCCATCGTAATTTACGGGTCCGAGAAAGCCTGCATAAAGCTCTCTGCTGTAACGTTCATTTGCTAAGATCCAGGGTTTTGCATGATCGATTGGCATTCCACATACAGCCGAAGTAGGATGGAGTAAATTGAGCATTTGATCCCCCAGCTTCTCAAATTGCACCTCATCATACTTGACCTCAAAGATAGTTTTAAGATGCGCCAGATTTCCTGCTTTGATCGATTTTGGGCCGTATTCGTGAAACTCTCTTAGGCGGAGCTTTTTGAAACAGTTAATGATATATCGACTAACAAACGCCTGCTCCTCAATTTCTTTCTGTGTCCAGGCAATCTCGCTTAGTTCCTGATCAGGTTGTAATTTCTTTGTGGAAGCTAAGGCTACGGTCTTAAAACGCTGACCTGATTCAGATATCAACAACTCTGGGCTAGCTCCGATCCAGAGGCCTTGATCAGGAATGAAGGTAAGGGAGCAAAAGGCATTTTGATATTTCTTACAAATTCTTTGAAAGTATTCCCAAATGTCAAAGGTCTCTGCTAGGGGCTCGTCTTTAAATCTGGAAACTACGACCTTCTCAAAATAGCCTTCCTCGATCTTTTGTATCGATTTTTCAACCAACTCAATGAAATCGCTTGAGGAAGCATAGTTCGCCTGATTGGCTATGGAAGTTCGCTTGATTGGCGAATCCTGGATACTCAGTTGCATGGCAGACTGAAACCGATCCAACTGGCTGTCATTCACCACAGGATGCACTTTCATTCGATTCTCCTCGAGTTCGATGTCTGCGGGAATGTAGTAAGGGCTAATGGGATGGCTATCGTCAAAGGCATTGAGTAAGAAGCCGGTAGGGAGCTCGCCCAAGTTTAGGTCAGTAATTCGGTCCATGCCCCGAAGCGATATGATCAAGTGCTCAAGGTCTTCATTGGGCATACGCCAGGCCGCGAAAGAATATCCGGACCCAATCAAACGATGGACGAGTTGGTTAACGTCAGTGACCTCAAGTTTTTCTAAGACCTTTTTCACTACTTTCTGTCCAGGATGGCCAGGGTTATTCTGCTAACCGCAACCAACTGATTTTTGTCGTTTTTTATTTCGATACTCCAAACGTGTGTGCCCTTACCGATATGAATAGGGGACGCTTTACCCGTAACAACCCCTTCTTTTGCCGACTTTATGTGGTTGGTATTGATTTCCAGCCCCACTGGGTACTGTGTACGTAAGTCCAAACAAAGTGTAGCCCCAAGGCTTCCCATCGTCTCGGCAAGTGCAACAGAAGCACCACCATGTAACAAGCCGAGTGGCTGCTTTGTTCTGTGATCCACGGGCATGGTGGCCAGAATGTAATCATCACCGATTTCGGTAAAGCGAATTCCCAAGTGCTCAACCATACATCCGTCACCCATGCTATTCAGTGCTTCAAGCTCCAGGTATTCCGGGAAAATGCGTTCTTTTGCCATACACTAGCAAACCAACGCAAAGACGATTGAAAAACAAAACGATTTATCTCCTGCGTCATGGAGAAACCGACTTGAATAAGAAAGGCATGGTGCAAGGCAGAGGTGTGGATGCATCACTTAATGAAACGGGAGTGATGCAAGCGCAGCGAACCTATGATCACTTGGCATCAGTGCCCTTTGAGGTGGTTTTTACGTCCAAACTGATACGAACACATCAAACAGCAAAAGCCTTTATTGATGCTGGTTTAGCACATTACGTTCACGAAGGATTCGATGAGATTAGTTGGGGCGATCAGGAAGGAGTGGAAGCCACTTTGGAAGCCCGCAATCTCTATGCAGAAACGGTGAGAGGGTGGCAAGAGGGCAAACTTGAACTTAATGTGGGTGGTGGTGAAAATCCTTTAGAGGTCATGCATAGGCAGCAGGAAGCCATGAAAGAAGTCCTGGCGCACAAAGCGTCCATAATACTTGTGTGTATGCATGGCAGAGCAATTCGAATACTACTCTGTTGGCTCCTCAATTATCCGTTGAATTACATGGATGGTTTCCCTCACAACAATTGTGCATACTACAAATTGGTTTTGCGAAACGAAGAGTGGTTTGTTGATGGCTTTAATGTACAGGATCATTTGATAGGGATCTGACTCTAATGATTTAACAAGATTTTATTACATAAAACTCATGTGTAATTTGTTAATGATCTGAAGAGCAAAATTGGCACTTACCATAAAACAATTTATTGCTATCTTTAATGGAGGTTAGTAAAAAATCTTGATTTTACCAACGCATACACCTAAGTACTATGCCAACCACCGACAATAACATCACGCTGCAAATCAATATTCCAAAAATTCTGGAATTCAATCAGGGAACGGGATCTAATTGGGGAACATTTGAATTCCCATTTGA
>CAZQJU010000054.1:0-24206 GCA_964593185.1 uncultured Roseivirgaceae bacterium | reverse complement strand
TTTTCCTCATTCTTTTTTGCGAGTTCTGCCTGTACCAAAGCAGCTGCTTCCGCTTTCGTCGCATCATTTGCTTTGATGAAAGCGAAAATTACCAGCGTCAACGTGATCAAGGTCGCGATTGCCAACACAATCGTAGTCGTTCGCATAAAACGGACACGTTTCTTCTGGATGATCTCCTTGTTGCGCTGCTCGGTCAGGTAGGCTTTCTCTGAGGTCTCCAGGAAGACCATCGTCCGCTCGAAAGCGGGATTATAGCGCTGCCCCCAGACCAGTGTTGGTCTGTTTTCTTCCCTCCAGTTCAGTGCGAGTTGCAAGTCTGGCATCTGCCAAAGTCCTGCTCTACCTTCCTGATATCGCTCCCCTGCCTCAGAAAGCTTAAGGTACATCTCAGCCGCTTTGGATTCCTCCTCCAACCACGTTTTCAATCGAACCCAAATCCGCATTAAACTTTCATGCGAGATATCGATTACAGTTTCTGATTCCAGTCGCACCCCGTACGGAGGCATCAACAAGGATCTTCCAGGCTCTCTGAATCGCTCTACGACTCTTGCCACCTCATCCTCCGTCACCCCTGCGATCGACGCAATGGTAGCCATCTTGGTTGGCCGACGAATACCCTGATTTTCAGAGCCTCTTTCGGTCAGGGCCTTGAACATCACTTCACAAATCTCCTTTTCCCGCTTACTGAGTGAATCAAATGCTTCGTTGGCGTGCTGGGATAATGCTTCGCGAAGCGTGCCAATAGCATTGTAGTGTCGAAGATCTATGGCCTCTCCTACTTTCCTATTATCAGTCCAATAGGACCATGTCCGCATAAGTGCGTGTTGAAGAATCGGCAATTGATCGGGGTTGTCCCCAACATCATTTAACAATTGTTGCGTCAACCTTGGCGCTAGCTTTCCGCCCCCAACGGCGACAGGTCCTTCAATGGCCGTACGCTTCTGATCGCGTGTCATCTGAGGAATCAGATAATGCGAGTCATTGATCATTTGCGTCAAATCCGGAAATTGCGCACACTCCCCAATAAAGTCGGACCGCATGGTCAAGGCGATGTAGATGGATTCGTCGTATTGGTGAATAGCCTCCAGTAGTAAATTCACGAACGCAGAAGATTCATCTAAATCAGACGTTTCGGACTCCAGCTTCCTGTACCTAAAAAGCTCTTCGAACTGATCCACTAAAATGAGCATGTTTTCGTCATCCTCATTTTTCAGCTGCCGAACTACTTCTACCAGGCCTAACGAGCTACTTCGAAGTACTGTGCTGATGATGGTTTTTCGAATCAGCTTATCTTCATCGTTTAAGTTGGCATATTCCCGATCTTTGATAAGAAGTGCTTCCGCAAGATTGTCTATGGGACCTCCGCCCGGCCTGGTAACAACAATGCGCCAATTAGAACCTGCCTGGGTCATAAACCCTCCGTACAACGTAGGTATTAGTCCACAGTACATCAAGGACGACTTACCGCTACCAGACGCCCCTAAAATGGCGACAAACTTATTTTCTGAAAGTTTCAATAGCACCTCGTCGCTTTGTCCCTCTCGTCCGAAAAACAAATGACTTTCTTCGATTCCGAAAGGTCTTAACCCCGGAAATGGGTTAATTAGTTGGGTTATGTCGACTATATCTTCGACTTCCGGATTTCTAGTTTCTTCGGTTTGATTGCTCATGAGCTAGCCATTTTGGTTAAGAATGGTTTCAGATTCTCAGGTGCAAACCCTTCATCACTCCCTAAAACCATTGCATTGTTTCTCTTGTAATGCTCCAGGTCAACGTTTTTCTTCCCGTTGAAATAAACCGCCTTTGCTTCCATGGGACGCTCGCGGCCAAATCCAGGTGCCTTTAACAGGTCTTGGAGTTTCGTTTTGATCCATTCTTCGGTAGCATCACCAAAGTATATGATGGAAGCGTCACATCGTCTCAAGTTCTCTTGGTGTATGTATCGTAAATCTACTAGGTCTCCTTCGTAGCTAGGTGATACCACATTGTATCCCTGGCCCGTAAGGTATTCTTGCAACTGATTAATTGATTTTACGTCACGCTTATCTGCAATCAAATAGATCATCTTCGTTTCCTCCACCTCTTCAACTTTCTCAAGACCCTTGATGTCTCGTCGTGTCTTGAACCTTCCTCCTGTAACCAATTCTTCTCGTACGATCGTTTTGAGTTCCTGAAGTGGTATCTGTAGCACTTCTGCCTCTTCAAGTGCGGCTGCGTCACTCTTCAGATCTTCAATAAAGATTTTTTGTCGCTCGGTGATGTTTTTAAGATCAGGAGTTACCCAGATCAATCTGCTAAATGGCTTTTTCTCATCTTCCGGGAGCTTTTCATTTTGCTCCACCATCTGATATGTGTGATCGGAAGCGACCCGATTCTGTATGTCCACAACAGACAATTCAGACCCCTTGGGTTTGTATCCGTAGTCCTCTCCCACCATATGAATTGAGAGTCTGCATCGATCGAGATCATCGCGAATCATACGATCAAGTGACTTTACCTCTTTTGGAAGGGAATGATCCGGCAAAACCTTATAGCCGTGCCTCATCAGCTCCCTTTTTATCATATCTCGCTGAATAACCATGTCTACCCCTGTACTTGCAAGATAGACTGTCTTGTTCTGTGGAATATCTTCGTAATGCGGCTTGGTATCGTCTCCTTGCTTGGATTGGATCACATGGTGAATATCATATGCCATATCCACCAATTTCATCCAATAACTACGCTCAGCATCGGAACCAAAAAATCGCGTAAATTCCTGGGTATCTCCCGTAAGCGGATCGATGAGGTAGAATTCGTACGGAATGAGGTCTTCCAACTCCGGAAACACTTCGTCGGCATCGTGCGGCTTTTTTAAAATTTTAAAAAATCGAGCCACCCCGTCTGCGTTCATTCGCTCCGACTTATTCAGGACCTTAACGTATTGGTTGATGACCTGTACAATCGGTTTTTCCTGCTCTAAATTCTCGGTCATCAAGCAAAGTATCACGGAGAAATCGTTGAGTCGTGCAGAATCAAATGTCTTTTCATTCATCAAAACCAACTCGGGATTTTCTCGGGTAATCTGATACAGCAGTGTAGAAAGGAATTTATTGAAGTTGGTTATCCAACCTTTTATGCCTCCTCCAATGGGTTCATCATCCTTAGATGAATAGATTAACGCTATCTTACCTTTACTACTCATTGCAGGCCCTATAGTTCTTTGTATCAGTGAAGTAAGCGAATTTTTCGCTTACCCCAAAATGAATTCTACTAACCAAATAATACATCGACAATTTCCTCTTCTTCTTGCACTTCACCTTTCATGATGTCTATCCAACATTCCAAAATTTCTACGTGCTTGGACATCAGGTTTAATAATTCTTCCTTTTTCATCAATAACAGCGTACACTCTGTTCGCGCCAATGCTGTATAATCGAATACATCCGTTTCATTGATGTTCTTTTCTCCGAAAAGTCCGCCCGCATTACGCTCACCCACTTTTCGATCTCCTTCATAAATATCAATTTCACCATCCAAAACGATGTAGAAGGGTTCCATTCCACTATCCCCCTCTCTAATGATGGTTTCACCAAGTCGTATCCTTACTTCTTCCAAGACCTCTGCCATGTAGGTTATCAATTCACCTGGAATGTTTTTGAATAACTCAATTTCTTTTAGCTTGAGAACTCGTTCGATAAGCAGCAGCTTTTGATGGTAAAACTCGTCCTCCGTTCTAAATACCGGCGGAAGGATGGCACGATCTAATTCCTTCTTCGTAGATGGTTTTAAACGTTTAGTGTGATTGTAGTACGCCTCCTCATCAATACGGTAGATTGATAATGCAGCCGTTTGTAAGAGCAATGGATCCGGATTAAACAAGTTAGCTATTAAATCTGCGGTAACGTGTGTACTCAATTCGCTAAATCGGTACATCGCGAGCGCCTTGGTGTACCTGTTTATTCTATTGAAATCCCGATTAATGATTTGAAGCAGCAGATCTTCATAAGAATCAAAGTACTCAGGTGGGTAATTGGCCTGAAGCTTAGCCAATCGCTCCGGAACCTTCAACTCATCCATCACCGGAATCACTTTATCCTTCAATTCCTCCTCAAGAAAGATGTCCATCATTTCCACAGCAAACGTGATGCTTTCAGTTGTACCATTCAAGATGTTGTTTTTAGCCAATGTCACACTTTGCGGATCGTAAAGCATGGAGAGTAACACAAAAACATTATCGTAGTTTTTGACATCCTCTTCCACCAATGCCTCGTTGATCAGGAGGTCCATCTTGTGGTCCTTAGGTACCTCAAGCGCCGACTTTATATTCCAGGCAATATCTCCGATCTCGGTTTCGAGTGCAAGTTTTATCCGAGCAGTTTGGAAATCTCGAGCAACAAAACCTATGTAACTAAGCGACAAAAGAAGTTCAGAAATTATTTTCTTGTCGGGAAAGTCGATCTTCTTCCATAGTAACTCCGTAGCTCCACGACCCCCGATTCTTCCAAGAACTTGAATGATTCGAAGCATGGTAAGGTGGTGCTGGCCGGTCTTATAGAAAGAGCTATCAAGGGCGTGGAATGTATTGTCTCCCGAGGCCTTTATCGCTGACATAGCCGAGTTTCCATACGTAGATAAATGTAAGTTTTCAATCAAAACAGGCCATAGCTCCGGGCGTTTGACTTTTCCTGCAGTCACCATAGCGGCAGAACGTACACGTGGGTTAATGTCTCGCAGTAACTCCAATATGTAAGCGATATGCCGATCCTCCGAAGCCTTGACCAAAAGTCTTGCGCCCTTAACTCTGTCATCCGCAGCAGTAGATCTGACCAACTCTTTGATCGAGACATCGGTCAATTTGAAAGATTCAGCTTCTTTTAATTTTTTGTACGTCTCCTTTGCGATCTTGAGCACATTTTCATTGCCCTCCGTTTTCATATCTGCTACGATAATATCGAGCGCCTCCCAACAAAGCCTATCACCTAATTTTTGATACGCGTATTTCCGAATGTTTGGTTGTCGCACATTTATCAAATCAAGAAGGGTAAACTCAAATTCAATGGGCTCAACTTTCTCAAAGATTCTAAGGGCGTTAATGATCTGATCTTCGTCCTTTGATTTTATCTCTTGCTTGAGCACATGCACCAAGCTGTTCTCATTCCTTCGTCCTTCACCTTTAAGATTGGCTTTTTGTTTCTCTAGGGTGGATTTAAGGGTTTTTTTGTATTCTTCGAAGAGCTTGGAAGACAAATAAACCACCATTGCTGCCAAGGCCACGATAAAGTAGGAATAGTGAATGAGCTTAAAAAATACTAGTAAGCCCAGCGCCAACTGCGCCGCCCCAGCTGCGAAAACAGCGATTTCATTGACAACTCCTTCAATCCTAGTCTGAACATCAAATCTTATTTTGATATCAAGTGGCAAGAAAAACAATTTGAAAGCCGGATTTTCCAAAGCATCCTTAAGGGCAGCAGTAAAGAGTTTACCTGTACCCGTTAGCACGAAGAAAAGTATGAAGTCATCTGTCTTGGTTTCATAGCCAAAAATGTGTCCTACGAAAATTGCCCCTACTGTAAACAAAATCAGGATAAGTGGCATGGTCATCAAAGCCACTTTCAACCCGAATTTCCCGATAATGTAATCGTTTATAAAGCTTTGAATTACGAAGGATAGCAGAATGACTGTACCTGAAAAGAACGACAGAAAGTTAGAAAGGTCTTCTTCATCCGGATACATTGTTTCTGTCGCACTTAAAAACGTGATGTCTACGAACTTGGCAGCGCCCATGGAAAAAACAAGAAATACAGAGAGTAACCGAAGGTATTTATCCTTCATTAAAGTAGAAAAAGTGACTTTTTGAACCTCCTCTCCCTTCAGTACTTTCGTTGATTTGTTAAGGTTAAACTGTAGTGTCAAATACAGGGTAAAGATGAATACACCTAATGCGGCCATCGATGAAACAAACAACAAGTCATAGGTTTCATCAATGACATAGGTTGTCAATATCGGAATGCTGAAAAAAGCAATCATGGTAGCCATCAGTTGGCCTGTATCAATTCCCCCAATGATGCGCTTGGACTGACGTAAATCAAAGATTCTACCAAAAATACCCCAAAACCCAACCAGGATGATGGTCGTAATGGGCCCTATCATTACAAATAATACAAATGGAAGCAGCTGAAACTCCCCCTTGATATTTTCATCGTACCCTATAAACTCAAAAGCAGCTCGAATGCCTCCAATGAATACCAAAATAAGGAATGTAGTGGTTAGGATTAGCGTAGAATAATTGATCTTTCGCTGCAAATAGACAAACAACGCAGTGCTAAAAATTCCTGCAGCTCCAGCTGCAAAAAAAGCAGGGGCAATCCATTCATCCCCAAGGATATTTAAAAATAAGGTTTCAGCCCCAATCTGGTAAGTGGCCAAAAGAATACCCATGAAAAACCCTTTGCCCAACAGAAGCAACATAGGTTTCTCCTCTCCTCTTTCTCCACCTAAAAAGTATAAAAATGCTTGAATCACGATTCAAACATTTTGTTCATTAGAAAAGTCATCGCGGTATAACTTTTACTTACACTAAATTAAAAATTGGTGGCTTCAAGGTCAGTTTTGTGAAAGAAAATTACACTATTTCTCCTTCTTGTTACTTTTTTTGTTGGTACTTTTTCCTTTCCTCCTCAAATTACTATTGTATCCAAACATGTAGGCAACCCCGACCGTGGCGATGTTATGATAATATTCAAAATTCTCCCGGTAAGATTCCCCATTAAAAAAAGTATCGTCTTCGGGGCTGTTTATAGCCATATTGCTGTGGACCCACGTGTAGCGAAAATCCAATTGTAATCTGTTTTCTCCAACAACATCAAGGTAAACACCTCCTCCAACCGTCAACCCAAACTGCAAGCGGTTGGGCTCGCTTACAAATGCCTTCTTATTTGAAAAATCAGTGGCTTGGGCTTTTGAACTGTTAAACGTTACCGTGTATTCCAATGGCAATGGGTTACCATCGGCATCCAAAAACTCCTCTTCTAAAAATTCATCTGAATCAGGGATCAGAATATTCCCATTTCCACCCAGCCAATATCCTATTCTCGGACCGCCATTGATGTAGTAGTGAAAAGGAAGACTTCCCAACGTAACTCGAAGCATTACCGGGATCGATATAAAGTGGTTGGTCATTTTAGATTTCGCCAGATTTCCATCTGTAAGCTTATCAGTGACTTTTTTACCGACTCTTTCGTACAGCAATTCTCCATACACCGAATAAATGCCCGTAGCATTGTAGCTAAATGCAAGACCCGCTTGGAAATTGAAATTGGTTGGCACATTGAACGAATCCCGTTCGTAGCTGCTTTCCTGATACACATGATCGATGTAATTGAGCCCTACTTTCGGACCAAACCAGTATTGCGCACTTAGACTGTTTCCTAGGAAAAATATGAGTAGTAAGAAGAATAGTCTCTTCATAACAAGTTCGAAATGGCTGTCTTAATTGAGCTAAAAGTACATGATATCGCATAAACCGCAGGTCCAATCGAGCAATTCTTTCGGATAATTAGACAAATGAGCCGCTAGATCAGATAGATATTTGTTACGGGTAAACCCAAATACAATAATTTCTATAATTTAGAGTTTAATTAATAGTAAAAAACCTGTTTGATACCCTTTCATTCACTATTTCGACCGTTCAAAATCAGTGTCAAGGTCCTACTATTGCACCTCGTCTTTCTGACTCCCTTCTTATCAAAATCACAGCAGCCACAGGTTTTTAATCAATTTTTCATGAACCCTTACATCTACAATCCGGCTTACGCTGGGGTGGAAGGGCATACAACATTCTTTGTTACATACAGAGACCAATGGACGAATATTGAAACTGCTCCCACTTTAGCGGATTTCAGCTTTCATGTTCCCTTGAAAGGTGGTATAGCAGTTGGAGGAGCAGCCTTCAACACTTCATTTGGTCCTTTGCAAACTTCTGCGGCGAAAATCTCGGGTGCTTACCTAATTAACATTGATAAAACCCATTTTCTTCGAGTAGGGATGTCACTTGGTTATGGACTCAACTCCTTGGACTTTAATGTCTTAGCAGATATTGACCCAAACGATCGTGCCTTCGACGGATTTCTAGACCAATCCTCTTTTGCCCTTGGAGATTTTGGCATGACGTATCACTTTGGTCACTTCAATGTTGGTTTTGCCATTCCAAACCTCTTTTCCTATAGCCCCATTACCCAAACAGAATTCAATACACCGGAATTTTCTCCCACTGATAATGTCTTATTCAAGATGAACTATCGCGGGCACATATCAGATAATTTCGCCATAGAACCTCATCTTATTTATCGCTACAGCAATGTCATTCCCCATCAGTACGAAGCCGTCCTAATTGCGCACCTGTATCATATTGTTTGGGTAGGCGCGTCTTACCGTCAAAATTCCAACATCATCGGTTTAGTGGGCACAAAAATCAACGAAAAGTTTGGGCTAGGATTTTCCTATGAGTTAGGCAACTCATCTATCTCCTCTCAGCTAGGACCTACCCTAGAAGTAACTCTTGGATACCATTTAGGAACGAAAAAAGCACATGCAGAACATGTATCCAGCTTTATTAAAAGCCACCGACTGTCTGCGGAAGAACGAGCCAAACAAGCAGAGCTGGAGCGTCAGAAGAGGTTAGCGTCCCTGCAAGAAAGTAGAACGGAAGAAACCACGGCTCAAGTTGAAGATGAAGATCAACTGGGAATCGTTGAATCAGGTGGTTCTAGTAATTCAAATGTTTCTAGTAGTTCAAATTCTACCTTGGCTAACCCTGAGTCTGATACCCCACAAAACATTCCTACGGAAATAGTTGACACATGGGATCACAACGAAGAGCACCCTGAATTGGTGAGGACTAATCAATTTGGTGAGGAGGAACGTGGAATTAGACTGGAAAAACCCAATCCGGGATCAGAAGAAAAAAATGTGGTCATAAGTTGGGTACCCACCGAAGAAGCAAAAGACCTAACAGTTGCTGACGAAGGTCATCTCGAACGAGAGCTTCCTGATGGATCAAAAGAAATTGGCATTAAGTATGAAAAGGCAAATGAAGATGGTTCCACAGAACATGTCATTAAATGGGATCGGGCGATTGATCAAAGTCAGGCAGAGGTAATTAAAGAAAATCCGGCCCTAACGGAACAGCAACAAGAACAAGTCGCAAAAAGTGACCCTGAACTTACCCAAGATTTTAGAACGCACGAAGAGCTCGCCACTTCAGACGATCATGTGGTGGTCAAACGGGGTAGTCACATCCTGGAACTACCTGCAGGAAACTTTGTGATAGCCGGAGCATTCAATGAGTTTCAGCATGCTGAAGATTACAGCGATGATTTATTTGAAAGCGGTTTTCAAGATGTAATTGTTGGCTTCTCTTCTGCCAGAGGCTACTACTACGTTGTCGTCTATCGATCGGGCAATATTGAGCAAGCCAGAGCAAGAAGGGATGTTTTTAGGGGAACTTCACAACTGCAAAATGCATGGGTATTACAAGTAACAGACTAAGCGCATACGCATCGGTTCTTTTGCTGGTGGTTCACTTTGGATCATTTGCTCAACAACCGTTCATAAACAGTATATCCACAAATCATGCAGAAGTTGGAAACACCGTAGAAATCTCAGGACTCAACTTCAATGGATCTCCCCAAGTGTTCTTTGGTGGTGTCGAGGCCAATTTGCTTTCAAATTCAGCCAGACTGATTTCAGTTGAAGTCCCAGCTGGGGCCGCAAACGCTTCCATTTTTGTATTAAATAATAGCTTAGTTGCTCAATCGAATGAACAATTTTATATCAGTTATGGGGGCACAGAAGTCAATGCACATGATCCTGAATTTGCGGTTTCAACGACTGAGTTTGCCGCTTCAGACCTTTGTTTATGTGATCTAAATGGCGACCATAAAAACGACATTGTTATTGTTCAGAATAGAGATGCTGATCAAAGCGGTGCCGAGGCAACTATTTTCCTAAACAACATTGGTGACAATGATACCGATGCATTTACGGGTAGTGATTTCCAGATCAGTCAGTCACTGAATATCAGCGGACATGTCGACGGTTTCGGGAGTGTAGCTTGCGCCGACCTTGACAACGATGGTAATAATGACTTGGCCTTTACATCAAATTTTGGCACCGATGTCAACGACGTTTATATCGTCAGAAACCCGGGTACAGGTGTTTTTCCCCAAACAGGAGGTCAGGTTCTGCCCCTTGTGCTCCCACAGACTGCTGGTGGTGATCAAAGGCAACCCGGCGCTATCGTTGCTGCGGATCTGGATAGAGATGGATTGCTTGATATTGCAGTAGGAAATAATGCTGGTGATGGGGTTTTTCACATTTTTCGCAACATCGGTACTCCCGGCTCCATGGCCTTTGACAACGCAGTAGAAATTGCTGCGAATGGCGAACCGACAGGTCTGCTCTTTGCTGCTGACTTGAACAATGACGGCAATCAAGACATTGTCTCCCTACCCTTCCGAGAAAGCAATTCAGGCATCAATCTGCTAAGAAATTTGAGTATCCCAGGTGCGTTTAATTTCGTCGTGGATCAAACCATTAGTAACGGAGGACAAACAAGTGACATCGAGGTAGGTGATCTGGACAATGATGGGGATTTGGAGATTGTAGTTGCCAGTAATCTAACTGGGAGGTTGTCATTTTTTGAAAATCAAAGTGGGTCGCTAATACTTTTCGGTGGACCAAATGATTTGAGTTCCACCGCATCGACTGCTACAGGCGTAAGTCTGGCTGATATGAATGGAGATGGTAGTCTGGACATCACGGCGACGAACGGTGCTGGCGGAATTTTTATCTTTCCAAATCAGACTGATGCAACAATAAGCTTTGGTGACGAACAAATACAAAGCACTGGTGGCACTGCACGAAACATCGTAACCGGCGACCTAAATGGAGATGCAAAACCAGATATGGCATATTCACGAAGCGTAAACCTTGAGGAAATTGGCTTTCTGGGTTTGATAGTTAATCGTAATTGTATCATTCCGCAAATCAGCCCTCAAGAATTCGAGTTTTGCTTAGGAGATCCCTTCACGCTAGAAACTGTACGTTCGACCAATGCCACCTACAATTGGCAAGTTTTGACCGGGAATGGTACCATCACTACAAATGGCAACCCAACTGCAGAAGTGACTATAAATTCCGGAGCCAATGCTTCCATACGGGTCACCGTAACACAGGATGATTGTACGGAAACGTCGGAAACGTTGAATTTATCCGTTGCTGGTGGTACCCCTCCTGGTACGCCAACGATTAATGTATCATCGGCAGGCATTTTATGTGCTGGTGATGTAGTGGTGGTTTCCAGCTCACTGACGAGTGATAACTACTTCTGGACTACTCCCAATGGCGATGATATTACCACTGCCATCATCCAACTGGATCCAGTAACACCTGAAGATGCAGGAACGTACACACTCAGCATCCAGGATGCGGATGGATGCATAAGTGAGGTGGTCAGCAGAACAATTGAAGTAAGTAGTCCTCCGGAACTTTCCATTGTTAATTCTGGATTAATCAATTTCTGTGATGAAATCGAACTTCAGGTCCCCGATTATTCATCTACTGGCATCACTTATCAATGGAAAGAAAGCGGTGCCAACATAAATGAAACGAGTTCATCGCTGACGGTCTCCGCTTCAGGAACGTACACACTGGAAGCTACCAATTCTGACAATTGCAGCACAGAAACCAGCTCGATAACAGTAAACAAGGTTGAACTTCCTACTTCCCTCATAAACGGTCCCACAGAAACCTGTGAAGATTTCTTAACCACCTTTTCGGCTGCTTCAACGGGAGCAGCAGGATTTTCGCTTCAATACGATTGGCTGGTTCAAGATGCTGCCGATATAGAAATACTATCAAGCTCGGATCAAGCCATTGATTTCGCTTTTGAAGAGGGTAATTATACGATAACACTCACTACTAGCTATGATCCCGCGCAAGTATATCCTGGACCTGACGCTGATGACCTGTGCGCAAGCACAATGACCCTGGATCTTGTTGTTTCAACAGCACCGACCATTACCTTTTCGGTAGATGACCTAATTCCCAAATGCCAGGATGAGTCATTGAGTGTAGGACTTGGTAGTCCCAACGCGAATGAAATTTCATCATATAGTTGGTCAGTACGTGGGGGCAATACCATTATAAACTCGGCCAATACAGCATCGATAGATGTTGCCACTCCCATTGGAGTTGACACCGTTTATGCGATTGTTGACATTGTTACTACCATCGGTTGTCAGATTCGGGACAGCATTCGCGTTCGAAACTTCCTTTCAGATGTGGACATAAGTTCACCTGATTTCACTACCATTCTATCCAATGATTCTGCAACGCTTGAAGACAACATTTTCATCAACTTAACTGCTGAAAATCTTACCGCAAACATCGCGTGGGATCCTGCGGAGTTCTTTGACGATGCGACAGCTACCTCAGTGCAGTACTTTCCTCGCATCCCAACCAGCACCGTGACCCTTTCCGGAACCGATGCGGACGGATGCAATGTTGCGACACAAGTGACGATCTACCTGGACAATATTCGTCCACAGGCCACCTTTTCCCCGAACGGCGACGGCATCAATGACTGTTGGGAAATTCTCAACATTGGAGAACTTGGCGAAAGTGCCGGCTGCGAACTCTACATCTTTGATTCCCGAGGGAGAAATGAGACCCCTGTCATTACGAGCTTCCAAGATGGAAATTGTGTCTGGAATGGTACCTCGTCTGGAACAAACGTGCCAGAGGGAGTCTACTACTATGTTCTAAAATGCAATCAGGAAGAGTTTTCGAAGACGGGAAGCATCTTGCTTGCCCGTTAGTCTGGTAATTGTGCACCTTAGTCTTCGCGGAAAAAAGGTTCAACCCCGTAACCGCTTGGTTTGTCTAAAATAGCACTTAAAATAGTTATATTTTTTATTAGGATAGTTCTGTTAACGTATAAAAAGGTAATTTTACTATGAGTGCGTACATCTAATTGATGACCAAGGGTTTTTCGTGCCTAATGCATGCGTCACATTAATTATCTTGCGAGTCAATGATTGTGCTCCTATCAAACATATCAGAATGAAGAAGATCATAAAATTAGCTTTCACCCTATTTTTATTTTCTAGTACCACAGCCTTATTATCTCAAGAAATCTGCGACAATGGGATTGACGATGATGGAGATGGTAGAATTGACTGCTACGACGGTGACTGTGCAAATACAGAAACTGCGACAGGCATAAACAAAGGAGCCTGTGATGACTTCTTCTTCGGTAACGTAGTGGAATGTGCCGACGACATCAACGTAAACTCTTTTGCAATCCGCCTGCAATGGGCATCCGAAGATCAAAGTTCCAATAGCCACGCCACACCAATGGTGGGTGATCTGGATGGTAATGGAATCCCTGAAGTTATCGCTACCAACAAGCAAAGAAAATCGGTATTTGTGCTCAATGGAGCCACCGGAGGTACCTTATTTAGCTATACTAATTTGAGTTTTCAGCCTGAAAACGTCCCGGTAATAGGAGATATAGATCGAGATGAATTTGGTGAAATATTGGTATCACAGGATCAAGGTGATGATCTCGCATTGTTTAACCATGACCTGACCTTCAACGGGATCACGCAACCACGTTGGACAGCCAAAGCATCAAAAAATGACGCTATCGGACTTCCTGGATTTGCGGATTTCGATGAAGATGGAGACGTTGAGATTTACTATCGAAATGAGGTCATGGACGCCTTGACTGGAACTGTTTTGATCGCAGGAACAAACAGTGACTGGGAGAAGGATTTTACCCACGGTTCCCTAGCCGTTGACATACTGGATGACGGGGCATGCCCGGATTGCATGGGGTTGGAATTGATTTCCGGAAATGAAATATGGTCGATCAACGAAGCCACAAACACACGGACTTTGGTCAGGGATATGGACAGCGTCATCCATGATTTGATCGATCCAAACCTGAACTACTATCCAAAATACTACTCCAACTGGGATGACCAATGGTCAAGTGTTTCTGCGGCGGATTACAACTTGGATGGTTCAATGGATTTGATCATCACAGGTGCCCTTGGCAACACCACAGAAACCTTTCAGGGAGAGACGACCATCTTCTTTTGGGACGTTGCAAACAACAACATTCTGACCTTCCATGATCCTTCCAACAATTTCGTTCGAGGCCCCGGGAGAGTAAATATTGGAGATGTGGATGGCGACGGCCAACTCAACGCCAATTTCGTCATGAATCAGAAACTTTATTCCCTGGATGAGAATTTCAACATCCATTGGATCAGACCAATTAAGGAGGGCTCTTCGGGATTTACAGGTTGCTCTCTGTTCGACTTTGACGGTGACGGAGCGACAGAAGTTGTCTACCGAAGTGAAGAGTCGTTGCTCATCGTAGATGGGATAGGTAATGGAGACAATACCACAAATATCAGGAATGAAATTGCGTGTGTTTCCAGAACACAGGAGGAGTATCCGGTAATTGCTGATGTTGACGGTGATGGAGCAAGTGAAATCTGTCTGGCTTGCTACTCCAACAACTCCACTCCCTTTAGTCCGTACAGCAACACCCAGTTTTCACAGGTCCGAATTTATGAGTCCGATGGTGAGGCCTGGATGCCCGCTCGAGGCGTCTGGAATCAACATGCCTACTACAATGTAAACGTCAACGATGACCTCACCATTCCCACTGAAGTCCAGGATCATACGGTTGTTTTTTCGCCTGCCGGGACCTGCGAATATGCAGATGGATCTATTGTTCCATTCGAAAGTAGACCACTTAACTCTTTCCTAAACCAAGCTCCCATCTTGAATGAGGATGGGTGTGTGGAATTTGCTTCTCCTGACATCGAATTTGTGGGTATTCTGAATGTAGATCCAGTAGAATGCCCCGACGCCACCACAAGCGTTACGTTTAGACTTAGAAATACCGGAGATATAGCCGTATCAGGTAATCTACCAGTAAGCTACTATGCAAATGATCCAACCACCGCCGATGGAATTCTGTTGGATACCGAGGTAACAACACTTGTAAATTTTGAACCGGAAACAGATATTGTCATCACACAGGACATTACTGGTATAGGTGGAAACTACAGACTCTACGTGATTATCAATGACAACGGAAGTACGCCTCCAGTCACAGTTCCGTTGCCTCCCTCTACCATACCCGAATGTGATACAAACAACAACATTCAATCGCAAGATGTCACGTTCAATAGGTTTGATCTTTTCTCCGAAAAGTTGAACGATAATCGAAAATGCGATGACGATCTACCAGACAACGGAAGTGCACAAGCATATTACTTTGGCGTTGTGCCCGGTGAAAATGGCACTTTTTGGGTCGAGAACTTTGAAGACAACGATAACAGTGACCAAAATGATACCGGCGAGACAGCCTGGACTTCAGATCCCGGAACAGGAGGACCTAGTTTCTATGGAGTCGCAACCTACAATGGATCAAAAATGTTCAATGCAGTTCGAACGGGAGGTGCAAATGATAGCGGTGAGGTGGTCTGGACTTCCGAGGCAATTGACATTTCAGACCATGAAAATATCACGGTCTTATTAGATCTTTTCGAAAATGGGAATCAAGAAAGTTCAGGCAAATGGAGAGATTTCATCATTGCAGAATACGAACTGAGAGATAATTCAAATGCTGTGACAACCTCCGGAGAACTGAGCAATGGACGACAGTTTGGAAACTTCGACTATGCACAAGCGTTACTGACAGGAGTCAATAACGCCGGGCAAAATGATTCTCTGCTTACCATAACGGTCAGAATTCACAATACCAGTACTTCTGAATTCCACTACCTAGATAATTTGACCGTATCGGGTACTCCCGAGCCTGAGCCACGAATCCAAACCGAAGCCGACGGGTTTACATTTAACTGGTACAATCTTGGGGATACCTCCAATATCATTCATACGGGTAGTACCATCTCGCAATTGGCAGAAGGAGAATACATTGTTGAGGGATATTTCGGTCCTACCCTCTGCTTTTCCGCTCTGGATACCGTAGAAATTTTACGCTCTACACCAGAGGTCCATGTTTGGTCCTATGAATTAAATGAGGAAACCAACTGCGTGGTCCCTGATGGTTCAGCTTTTGCTTTTGCATATACGCAAACAGTCAATGGGACTTTTCCTGCTGATACGCTGGGAAATGATCCTTTGGACACACTACTGGAGGCTGATGGGTATCAGGTTAACTGGCGTATCAATGGAGACGTCACCAATACGATCATTGCTACTGGGAATCTTTTACAAAATCAACCCGCCAGAGACTATTCGGTAGATATTACTGAAAATTTCACGGGCTGTTTTAGTTCACGTTTGACGCCTATTGCGGCAGGTTTTACCAACATTGATAGCGTAAATACTTCCGTTGTAGATATAACCACATGTGGGGGCAGTGGAGTCGTTTCGGCAAGCGTCGGTGCAGATGAGAATACCTCAGATTATACCTTTACATGGTATAATACGAGTATAAAACCTGCTTCTGATTTCGTTGGGCCAGATTACACGGTCAGTAATATCGATGCCGATAGTGCACGGTTTATCGTCATCGTCAGTGACAATATCTCAGGATGTACTTCGTTGCCAGATACCGTCTATGTTGTAGATCTTTCAGACGCTCCTATTCTTACTGCATCAGAATCCAAAGGAAATGACAACTGCGGGGCAAATCCCAATGGACAAGCCATTGCAGAAGTCAACGGCAGTGTAGGTGACTCCGGCTTTGATTATACCTGGTTTATTGGCAACAACACAATCCCGGCAAATGAAATACCAGGATCTGAGCTCATCACTGCTGCTTTTGGAGTTGGCGAATGGGAAATGACCGGATTGTCTGATGGAATTTATACCATTATCGTAGAGGAAACAGCCACGAATTGTACGGATACTACCACTGTCACCATTTCGGATATCTCCATTGATCCCACCTTCATTTCTGAAGATGCAGTTGTGACGGCAAATACGAGTTGTGGAGCACCAAATGGAGTGATTGAAACCGGTGCAGCCATTACACCTTCTATTAGCTACGCCTTTAGCTTGTATTCAGGCCCTACCGTCAACTCGGCAGACAGTTTGACTACAAATAGCTCTGGCGTTTTTGCAGGGCTTGCGCCAGGCACCTATACGATTGCAGCTGTTGACAATGTTTCTGAGTGTGAAACGGGATTACCTCTGACGGTAAACATTGATGATGAGCCTGATTTACCAAATATTTTCACAACACCCACTGCAGATTCATTTTGTATTGACGGGAATGGAACGATCGAAGTGACAAGTACTTCCAACGTAGTTGAGCCAACCTCATACACCTACGAAATATTTGATGGCTTCAACTTAACAGATGAAATAACCACCAAATCCAACATCACCGTTAACAATGGTGGAACCGGACACACCTTCACCGGATTATCGGATGGTAACTATCGCATACGAGTAACAAATGACGACCTTTCCTGCGATGCCTTCATGGACGTGGTGGTCGGAGATGCGTCAGAGATACCCACATTCTCGGCAAGCAGGTTGATAAACAACAATTCTAGTTGTGATGCTAGTAATCCAAATGGTGCAATCTCTGTCAGCATTAGCGAGGTTAGTTTTAACGCTGACGACTATACCTGGGAATGGTATCAAGGAGCAACAGCAGATGCAGACTTCCTGTTAGCTAATCCGGAGACAGGTGAAGGAGTGAATGTCACTATTGACGGGTACACCATTAACAACAATGCACTCAACAATATTGCGGCTGGGGACTACACGGTATTCGCTAGGGACAACATCACGGGATGTAAAACAATCGACTTGACATTGACTGTCCTTGACGAACCTTACCTCCCTTCAGTTGTAATTGTGCAGGATGAACCGCAGACGGATTGTGGTGATGGTAACGGAGTGCTTAGGGCCTATGTGGTAGACGATGATCTGCCATGCACGGAGTGTGTAGAAAGCGACGGATTTTCGTTCCAATGGCAATACCTCGGGGTAGACATACCAGAAGGCGGAAGCATTGCGAACGGATCAGACAACATAACCGGGACACAGTCCAGTAGAATAATTGGTTTGATTGCCGACGAGTACTCGGTCATTGTCAGAGAAACGAACACCGATTGCCCCGGCACGCAGACCTTTGTATTAGGTGCAGAGCAAATCAATCCCATTGTTGCATTTGCGGGCAGAACGCCCAACACAATTTGTGATGATACTAACCCGGCGACCAGTTATGACGGATCTGTTTCGGTAACCTCAACTTTTGATGGAAGTAACTTCACCAACGACGCAGTTTATGAATGGTATGATGGGGATGATACCAGTGCACCAGTAATCGCAGGGGAAACAGGAGCAACCCTTTCTGATCGACAAGAGGGTTTTTACACCGTTATTGCACGAAATCCAGACACCGGTTGTCCTTCAGATCCGGTCACGGTAGAAATCCTCGAAGTACATGCCGAACCAGCGGCTACATTCTCAGGGATTATAGGAAATACCGTTTGTGATCCCGCCTTGGCAGATGATTCTTCAAATGAGTTTAACGGTGAACTTACCGTCAATGTAACCGGAGGTTCAGGCTCATTTTCGTACCAGTGGTTCTCAGCAGTTTCTGGTGAGCTTGGTGGTGAAACCAACACCACCTTAGACAATGTGATGCATGGCACCTACTACGTAGAGGTCACGGATGATCTCTTCGGATGCGTGGTAACCTTTGTAGAAGAAGTACCCAACAATGTCGTAGACCCCATACTTGAATTAGCGAATGTCACCCCATCACCGGTGAGTGTGTGTTTGGGGGGAACCGTCTTTCCAAATGGGTCAGTGACTGTGACAGAAGTAGATGGCATCACTTCTAGCGATGCAGCGTTTGCGAACTACTCTTTTGAATGGTACAGTGGCTCCGGCACAGGAACACCACACCCTAGCGGTGAGACCTCCAATGTGCTTTCCAATGTGGACGTCGGTTTGTATACTGTACGAGCAATCAACGATGTCACGGGTTGCCTCTCTTCTACCCGAACGGTAGAAGTGGAAGAGGCATTGATCGACATTAATGCAGCTGAGGTTATACAACATCTCACAGATTGTCAAACCCCAAATGGAAGCATCCAGGTTACTGCATCTATGGCCTCAGGTGCTGAACCTTCGAGCTATTCTTTTGAATGGTTCTTTGGCAGTGGCACTTCGAACACACTGGATGCGAGCGACGTTAGCGGAACTCCTACGATTACAACCAATGGCATCAATCAGGGAACTGCAGGTGTGCTCGACGCTGGCACGTATACGGTCAGAATCACGAACGACGACACGCAATGCGACCAGACCTTTGAGTTCGATGTGGAAAACAATCAGATCATCCCGACCATCACGACAGGGAACATCGATGTAACTGATAACACCGTATGTGACCCTGGATCGGCAACCTCTGGTGCCTATAATGGAATCATCGACCCTACACTAGCAGTGACACCAACAATTGCGAGTGGAGTAACTTATGAATTTGAACTCTTTGACGCAGCAGATGTCTCCCAAGGCACGACAACGACCACCTTTACAAGTGTCGCTCCCGGCAACTACACCATTACCGCCCGAATCACTGATCCCATCAATGGCGGTTTAGGTTGCGTAAGCACAGCCGCTGCCGTAGTGATGGGCAACGATTTGACCCTGCCCGACTTCGATCTTACCGGAAATCCGGATGTATTCTGTAACACAGAAAATGGCTCCATCGACATTGATTTTACGGGAGCAATCCCAGCTGAAGGTTTTGAAGTCGAAGTTTTCACAGATGGTGGAGCTACTGCAAGTCAACAACTCGTTGGGAATACCATCACCACATTCCCAGTAAGCACGAACTCAGACTTATCATCTAGAACCTACTACGTTAGGTTTATCAATAATGCTACAGGATGTTCGGCCATTGAACCTGTATTTGTCGATGAAGTATTGGATCAGCCTTCTGTACAGGGCACTACTGCTTCCACACCTGATAATTTCTGTGATGGAGCAAACGGTACGATTACGGTTGATGGTCTCAACATCGGAACAGATCCACTGTATTCGCTCTACACTGGACCAGATGCGGTTGGTACGCCTCTAACACAGGCCAGTAACATCTTCACAGGACTTTCGACAGGGACCTACACGGTAACCATTACCAAAAACGATGCTGGAGAGTCCGGATGTGAAAGCGATGGATTTACCATCTTCGTGGACGAAGTACTAGACGTAGTGACAGCATCTTTAGCAGTAGACAACGAGCAAACCTCCTGTGACGGTAATAACCCGAATGGTCGTTTGACAGCCGGCGCAGCTAACACACTTCCTTCACCCGCACCAGTATTTACCTATACCTTCTTTAAAGGTTCCACGACCAATGCAGATGCCGAAGTAACAAATCCGCTAGCCAATATCCCAACAGCTTCTGTCAGTGGAAATCAGGCAGACGGGCTACCTGCCGGAGTCTATACTGTAAGGGTACTCAATACCACTAGCGGTTGCTTTGATACCGAACAGATGACAATTGTCAGTGATCCTACCTTCCCACAAATCACGACTTCGGCGGAGTCCAGTCCAAACAACACCTGTACAGCGCCATTTACAGGGGCTATTGAGGTAGAAGCGGATGATAACGGTAGCTCCGAACCTCTGGACGGACTCAATGGCTACACGTTTGAACTGTATGCCGGCACTTCCATTAATATCGGTGAAACGCCTATTGAAACCATTAACGAAAATGACGGAGATGCGCTTTTTACTGCATTGCAAGATGGTGATTATATGGTACGAGTTATCGACAACAACACTGCTTGTGAAGTAGAGACCACAACTCCAGTCACCGTTACTTACTCTGGACCTGAAATAGACCCTGCGATGAACCTTACACCAGGGATCACTCGACCGTCCAATTGTTTCGATCGATCTGGAGAAATTGATCTTACAGGCTTGATTGATATTACCGGAGGAGATGGGACTCAGCAAGTAACAGTCAGGTGGTTTGAAGGATTTGATATCGGCGGCACTGCCACGGAAATCACTACGGTAAATGTCGCTGACGGAGATAACATCACGGGTTATGAGGAAGGTCCTGTAGCACTAGGAGGTACAGGTGGTAACCTCTTCAACTATATTCTAAAAGATGTTCCTGCGGTGAATTTTGCGGCCTTACTTACACTCGACAATGGGTGTACAGATACCTTGTTTATCAATATTCCTGACGTATCAGCACCTACCGTTTCCGGACAAGTTGTGACACAGCCAGAACTATGTTCTTCACCTTCCAATGGTGAAATTCAATTTACCATCACCACGACTGCCGTAGGAGATATTGCCCAAAACTATAAGTACACATTATACACCGGTATCGTAACCGTTCCTCAAGACAGTGATAACTCCGGTTCTAGATACGAACCCGCTATTGGGGACGGTGATGAAGTACCCTTTACTCCGGTCCCTGGTGCAGCAACAACCATGGAGACCGTTACGGTTGCAAATGATTTAGACCCCGGCGACTATACGCTTATCATTGTACGCGAAGACAATCCCGATGATGATTGTCCGGTCTACACTCAATCATTTACGTTAAACGAGCCTGACCGTCCGGACCTTTCGACCCCTCCTACCGTAGTCGACAATACGAACTGTGCAGCCGACGGTGATGGAGGTGTTGAATATAATGGATCTATTACGGTGTCAGCTACCTACGGTGGTTCAGCGGATGACTTCACCTTCGACTGGTACACGGTAAATGAGACAACAGCCACCTACACCTTAATTAGTAATGGAGCCACTAGCGTGAATGGCGATGATGAAGCCGATGTAACCATTGTTACCGATTTGGACGGGATCAACGAAGTGGATGATTCCAGAATCTCAGGAATTGGTGAGTTGACAGGTGGATTGAGGTACGCAGTGGTGGCCACACACGTTGCCACATCATGTGCAGATACATTGCATATGGACTTATTCAACGATCCTACCCCCATCCTCATTTCGGGGGCTCCCACAGATATCGACGATTGTACTGCAGCTGCTGCGGGTGGATTTACGGTGAATTCTTTTAGCCCAGGGGTCGTTGGAGACTACACTTTCTTATGGTTGGATAATGATGGAATGACGGAGGTAGCTGATGATGCCGATAAGCTTGATTACACTACGGCAGGAGACTATTATGTCATAGCGACCAATGTCAACAATGGATGCTCCGAGCGACTGGATTTTACCATTGATAACATTGCTGAAGATCCGATCATTGCCTTAAATGGAGCGATCACTGACAATACACGATGCGCGGATGGACCACTTGGCCTTAATCCAAACGGTGCAATCAGCACACAAGTAACCAATGACGACGGGAATGCTTACATTTATCGATGGTACTTGGGGGATATAGCGGCCTATAATGCTGCAACGGCCCCTCGTATCGAAGACGGAGTTGATCCGGGTAATGGCTCCTTCCCGACTGGCGCTGGAACTGCGGCGTTAGACGATGGGACTTTATCCATTTCCGGTTTAGCAGCAGGAACTTACACCATCGAAGTCATTGACAATGATGGGACGAGCCTAGAGTGCTCTACTGCTGAAGATTTCATCGTAGAAGATGATCTTGCCGATATCACGATTGATGCGGTTGCCACTACTCCCCAAGTCTTCTGTAATCCGGATGAAAACGGAACTGCTACTATTAGCAATATATTCCTCAATGGAGTTTTGACAGATGCAACAACTGCGAGTGTCGAGTTTAGATGGTATTCTGATAACATTGCGGCACCTCCTTTGCAAGGCACCTTGCTAGCTGTCGGCACTCAGGGCGGAGCTAACAATAGCCAGGTCACCGATTTGCCAGCCGGTGTCTACTATGTAGATGTGTACAATGAAGACAGCGATTGCGTTTCTGATTTGGTCGAATTTGAAATCACTAATGAAGAAGCCTTCCCCGCGGTGCAACTCACCCAGATACGAAGAGATTCAATATGTAGCACCGCAGATGGTAGCGGAAGTATTCTTGCTTCTGTGACACTGGGAGGTAACCCTCCTACAACAGATGCTGCAAGTGAATACACCTTCGAATGGTACCAGGGGGCAGGAAATGCTGGGAATGCAGCTTTCCAATTGGCTACGCCGGCAACTGACGGAGCATCGGTTGTTGCAGATAACTATACCATTGATGCGGATGGTGATCAGGTGGACAACCTTCCTGCAGGCACCTATGAAGTGGTTGTTACCAACAATGCTGGTGGCACCACTGGGGATAACTGCTCTACAACCGAATCCATTATCATTGATCAGTTTACACCGATCATCAGCATTGCCGACGCAGATATCACGATAGTACCTAATGAAGACTGTTCTCCATCTCCGGGTGGATCAGCTGAGGTTTCCAGAATCCAAGTCACTTCTGTCGACGGTGGTTCGTACTTCATCCGATCAACGGATGCCGAATGGGCTAACCTAACGTTCGAATGGTATGATGATCCGGCCGGAATTGTTGTACAAGACAATGATGAGCTATATGAAAACCTTGGCCTCGATGACGAAACTTATTATGTCATTGTTTCAGACTGGTCTACGACAGGTTGCTTCATGGCCAATCGTAAGGAGGTAATTGTTCCAGACGATATTCCGCCACTGACTTTATCACTGGTAGAAGATGCGGCTGATAATTTCTGTGATCCTATTACAGAAGGAAACGGCCAGGTAACCCTCGAAATAGCCATTGATGGAGTTGCCGTTTCGATTGCGGATGCCACACAGTATACGATCGAATGGTTTGAAGGATCAGGAACTGGTACTGCTCTTGGAAGCACCATTACAAGCTTCTCCTTAAACAATAATAATCTTACCATTACGGATGTACCAGATGGTACATACACGGTCAGAGTGACTAAAAATGGAGCCGGAGCTACAACTCCCGCATTGAATTGTATCGCTACTGCAGAGATATCCGTCTCTTCAGAGGAGGAAGAAATCACCTTGGAAGCAGATGTAGATTACAATCGAACTGAAAATACCGTTTGCGACCCTGCAGTAGTTGGTAATTACAATGGTGCGATATCTATTGTATCTGTCACGCAAGATGGTACAAAGATCTTGAATACAGATGCTGAGTTTGCTGATTTCAGTTTCTCATGGACGCTTGAAAATGGGGCGGCACTTCCTGGGACCGCTAC
>CAZQJU010000053.1:21546-25747 GCA_964593185.1 uncultured Roseivirgaceae bacterium | reverse complement strand
TAGAGCATCTGACTGTTAATCAGAGGGTCCTTGGTTCGAGCCCAAGAGGGAGAGCAACATGAAGCCTGATTGTCAAATCAGGCTTTTTTATTTTTCGTGATTTTCACAAACATTCCAAGACATAATTTAATTATATGTTAACCCAGCGGATGCTCGTAGGTCCATTAATTTTTATCTCTTCGAGTCTGGAATTAAATTCAAACGTTGAACGAAAAAAGATATGCACAACCGTAGAGAATTTATAGGTTTTCTAGGCAAGGCCACCCTGGGTTCTGCCATACTTCCTCCCTTTCTTTCGAGCTGTGGAAGTACCACTACGCCATCCGAATCCTTTGGAAGCATTAACCAGGAAAATCTCGAACACCTAAGAAGTGTAATTCTGGAAGGATTGAGCGCATCAGACCAAGACGATCTACTGCTTGCGAATGGCTTGAACTACCAACCCGTGATCAAATGGGGGGATAAAATTTCTGCTGTTGATTCCTTTGGATTCAACAATGATTTTACCTGCTTTATCCCATTGGATGAAAGCAATCCGAAAGACGGGTTGCTATGGGTCAATCATGAGTATATCAACCCACTCTTCGTGTCCAATTTTGATTTCGCAGCCTACGATGATCCGCGCGAGCACCGTACAAAAGAGCAAGTAGACAAAGAAATGTATGCGGTTGGGGGTAGTATCGTACGGATTAAGGAGGAAAACGGCAAATGGGGCATTGTAGAAAATGATCCTTACAATCGACGTATTACAGCGCAAACACCCATCCAAGTCAACTGGGATGAACCGATACTTGGCAGTGCTACGATTTACGGCACGCATAGCAACTGTTCAGGTGGCATCACGCCCTGGAATACGTTCCTTACGTGCGAAGAAAACTACGATTATGTTTTCGGTGAAACGGAGTACGATGAAAACAACGTCGCTTCTAAAAGGCCCAGTGTGCATGGCTGGGAATCATTTTATGACTACCCTCCCGAGCACTATGGCTGGGTGGTTGAAGTAGATCCAAAAACCGGATCGGCCCAAAAACACATTGCCTTAGGCCGTTTTGCACACGAGTGTTGCACCATCTACGAGATGGAAGACAAACGCATCGTGGCTTATACGGGCGATGACAAAAACAACGAGCACTTGTATAAATTCATCTCCAGCAAACCCGGGTCACTGAAAGAGGGAACACTTTATGTCGCCAACACTGATGATGGCAACTGGCTTGCACTGGATTGGGACACCCAGCCCATTTTACAAGAACGTTTTAGAGACCAAACCGAAGTACTAATCAGAGCTCGCGAAGCAGCAAAATTGTTAGGTGCCACAGAGCTCAACAGACCGGAAGACATCGAAATAGATCCCGTTACTGGGAATGTCCTGGTAGCTCTTACCAACAACTACAGCAAAAATGATTTTCATGGCTCAATTTTGAAAGTCGAAGAAACAGATGGTAAATATGATTCTTTGACGTTTAAGGCTTCTACCTACTTGGCCGGTGGTGAAGACAATGGATTTTCATGCCCAGACAATCTTGCTTTTGACTTGTCAGGAAATCTGTGGTTTACCTCGGACATGTCTGGAAGCAAGATGAATAAAGAAGACGGTCCATACATGGCATTCAAAAACAATAGCCTCTTCGTTGTCCCGAGATATGGTGAAGAAGCCGGATCTGTGATTCGAGTCGCCTCAGGACCTCGTGATTCAGAGCTTACCGGACCGTGGTTTTCACCGGATGGGAAAACGCTCTTTTTAAGTGTTCAACACCCAGGGGAACAGACCAAAGATTTAACGAACCCCACAAGCACATGGCCCTTCGACGATGACCGAATTCCAAAACCTGCCGTGGTGGCCATCAAAGGTGATTTGTTGGAAAAAATGAACCATTTACGTCAAATCCACTCATCAAACGGTAAAGCATGAAAGCACAGGACATTAAAATTGGTATTATCAACGTTTCTGATCGAGCAAGTCGAGGTGAGTACGAAGATCTACCAGGCAAAGAAGTAAAAAGACTATTGGATCTGTGGCTTAGTAGCACATGGGAACCTGTCTATGCTGTTATCCCGGACGAGCAGCATTTGCTTGAAGCAGAAATGATTAGGATGGCTGACCAGGAATCTTGCTGCCTCGTTGTGACCACTGGAGGAACCGGTCCTGCCAAACGGGATGTGACACCAGAGGCTACCATCGCAGTAGCCGAGAAGCTCCTTCCGGGATTTGGGGAGCTCATGCGCCAGGTTAGCCTTCAATACGTGCCCACAGCCATTTTATCCAGACAGACCGCGGGTATACGAGGCAACACACTGATTGTAAACTTACCGGGTAAGCCAAAATCCATTAAAGAATGCTTGGAGGTCGTCTTCCCAGCAATTCCTTATTGTATCGATCTGATTGACGGCCCATTTATCCAAACCAAGGAAGACGAAATGAAGGTGTTCCGGCCGAAGAAATAGAACTATGAATTTCGGTACCTGCTAGTAAGCCATCTCGGAGAATCGAGGAATTGGCCAGTGGTCTTTGTAACCATCTACCCAAAAGTTCGTGGCCAATTCACTGTCAGTACTTAAACACTTGTCCAGATCAGCTCGAATTTCTTCCTCATTCATGTCCTGACCAATGAAAACAATTTCATTTTTTCGGTCCCCGAATTGCTTATCCCATCCCGCTTCGATGTGCTCCTGATTTTCAATGAATCCTGCATACTGTACGCGCTCCTTAAAGGGCATGCTACTCCACCATACTCCGGCACTGTCAGCTTTTAATGACCCGCCTGCCTGGCCCCAAATCAAGGCCTGCTCTGGACGGGATGCCATCCAAAAAAGCCCCTTGCTTCGAATGACGGTATTGGGAAACTTCTCCTGCACATAACCAAAAAAGCGAACAGGATCAAAAGGTTTTTTACTTCTGTAAACAAATGAGCTTATTCCATACTCTTCTGTCTCCGGTGTATGCTCTTCCTTGTTTAATTCTTCCAGCCACCCTGCACTTTGTTCTGCTTCCTCGAAATCAAAAAGACCGGTATTCAATATTTCGCCAGGACTTACTTTACTGAAAGAAGACTCAATAATTTTTGCGGACGGGTTCAGCTTCTTGATGGTAGAATGCAAAAGACCAAGCGTCTCCTTACTCACAAGATCCGCCTTGTTTAATACAATAACATTGGCAAACTCTACCTGGTCCGTCAAAAGATTGACGATTGTTCGATCATCGCCTTCCATGTCTGTCAGGTCTCTATCCATTAACAGCTCGGGACTTCCAAAATCATTGAAAAAATTGAAGGCATCCACGACGGTCACCATCGTATCGACATAGCTGAATTCAGAGAGATCAATACCATTTTCCTCGTCCACAAAGCTGAATGTTTGTGCAACCGGAACAGGTTCACTAATGCCTGTACTTTCGATTAACAAGTAGTCAAATCGATCTTCTTTTGCCAATCGTTCAACTTCTATCATTAAGTCTTCTCTTAGTGTGCAACAGATACAGCCGTTGCTCATCTCCACCAACTTTTCCTCTGTCCTCGAAAGTGTATTCTCATTTTTTACCAAATCAGCATCCACATTGACTTCGCTCATGTCATTAACAATCACCGCGACCTTAAGTCCTTCTTTGTTGTGCAGGACATGATTCAAGAGTGTTGTTTTTCCAGCTCCGAGAAATCCACTAAGAACTGTCACAGGTAATTTTTTTGTCTTTGGCATGTTTTAAATGATATGTTAATCCACAAAAGTTCGCTACTGTACTTGATGGATATGCTTCCAATTGACCAAGTGTGCAATCGCAATTGAGACACCCCCAACGGGTGTAAGCAAGACTTCGAGTATTTCAATGCCTAATGCATGTCCCAATCCAATTAAAATAAATCCAATGATTGCAATAACCAGTGCCACTGCTTTTTGATGATGACGTCGATAGCCTTGCACTAATGCATTTGATGCAATAAGAAAGCTAAGTAGGATAATGCTGTATTCGATCCAGGGATTGTCCAGAAATTGCAGTCCAGCCAACGGAGCCATACTGAGCAAAAAAGGTAGCAGAGCACAGTGAATTGCGCACAGCATGGAAGCACTAAAGCCTACAAAATCGAGGTGTAGTCCGATAAATTGGTTTTTCATTCTTTTAGTTAAGGATTAGGATTTGCAAATATACAGTTTAGGACATAGATGCAACACTATTGCATTTAAAGAAGTTCAAGGAAAATTTGGAAAC
>CAZQJU010000053.1:0-21446 GCA_964593185.1 uncultured Roseivirgaceae bacterium | reverse complement strand
AAGCTTGTCTGTTCGCGTATGCTCTACTGTTCGGCCTAAGTAGAGTTTCCTCGGTTCCTATTGCTCAGGAAGTCACAACGCTTGCATTCACCAAAATAAAGACCAAGTGTCCATCTATGCCATCGTTGAGCAACAAGCGTCCTTTGACGGTAACCAATTCATCCATTTTGAACCGAGGGTGGTCTGCTTGAAAATAGATCTCCGCCACAGATTCCAGGCCTCCTTCATCACCACAAAAGAAGCAAGCCGCCATAGGTAGTTTAGAGAGAATAATCTTTTTTCTGGAAATGTTGATCGGGAGGTAGTACCCTGTTAAGGTAACTTCCTTGCCTTCGAATGATTTGACTTCGTCGTCGAATGTCGGAATCTCCACTTGAACGCCAACGTCCTCCACCAACGTCCATTCAAATGTGGTCTCAGCAAAAATCTCCCACCCTGAAACCGGCTGAGGAGCGGAGGAAAAGAAACTATATACTACAAGCAAAAAAAGGCTCATGCTCACGGTTCGGTACAAAGATCAATCCAAAACTGGGTGAAAGTTAATCGTTAATCCAAAAGCTATTCCTGTCCAGACTACCAAAACTTGTTCTCAAACATCGAGATCAGCGACATTCCGGCTGCAGCTCCAGAAATGAAAAGATTCCATTCGCGATGTTTCACTCCGATAACATTGAGCAGCAAAAACGCAATTCCTACGATCACAAAAACAACCAGGAGCTGACCCAACTCGATGCCTAAGTTAAACCCGAGCAAAGGCACTACAATGGACGAATCGCCCATGAGCAGTGCCCGGAAGTAGTTTGAGAAATCCATTCCGTGGATAAATCCGAAGAACAAGGCCATGACATAATTACGAGCCATTTTTCCCTTCCCCTCCGTTTGATGCTTTAACACATTATGCAATGCCGTCACGAAAATCGTTGTTGGGATCAAAAATTTGATGATTCGTGAAGGAATGGTCAGATCACCGAAGGAAGCCAGTGCCAACGTCACACTGTGCCCGATCGTGAAAGCTGTGACCAAAATCAGAATATTTCGCCACTGTTGAATTTTGTACACCGCGCATAGCGCAATCAAGAAGAGTATATGATCATAACCCGCCAAATTGGAAATATGCTCGAAACCTAATTGCAGATAAAAAGGAAATGGATGCATGTCAAAAAGTTAACTCGTGGGTAGTGGTTTTCTTGTTTAGCATGAGGCTCTTGGACTCTCCTCCGACATGAACATAAACGATGTTACTTTGGTCAAAAAATAGATCCGTAAAAACCGCATTTTTTACTGCCAGGGACCGAAGTGGCTGTTGCTGTCGGTGTCGAAAAAAAACGCCCAATGCAACGTTGTCTCCTTCACCACTTAGTTTCTTACTTTCGATCTCGAGCTCAACTTTAACGCCATTGGCCTCGACGTAGAAAAACCTGTTCAAGTAAGCCAGGAGCAACTTTTCGGCGTTTTCAGACTCGTTTGGTTGACAAAAGGCCAATTCCGTACTTTCCGGGTCAAAAACTAAGGCTTCGTTTACGTCCATCAAAAAGAGCTTTAGGTTAATCGTTAAAAGCTCTTCATCAGGCGTAAACTCGATCTCGCACAAAGACAACCGTAAGGGATGAACCGAGGCCTCAACAGATCCTGCCGCAAAGACAAATACAAACAACAGTTTGTACATCTTCACTAGCCCATTAAGACGCTTGCTCAGATTGTATTTCCTCTGCAACCTCCTGGACTTCTTTGAACACTCGCATGATATTACCTCCCCAGATTTTCGCTATCTGCTCTTCGGTATAGCCTCTTCGCACTAATTCGATGGTGATATTCATTACCTCACTTGCATCGAATATACCATCGATACCTCCTCCTCCATCAAAATCACAACCAATGCCCACATGATCGATACCAGCAACCTTGGCAATGTGATCAATATGATCCACTACGTGTTGCACGTTAGCTGAAGGATTGGGATACATGTCATTGATTTCATTGAACGCAGCTCGCATTTCAGCACGTTCTTCATCTGTCATTTCCGCTGTTGGTTTCATGCTTGCTCGAAGCTCGGCCATGGCAGAATCACGTTTTGGGTTTTCGGGAATGTCACGCAAATAGCTAGAGAGCATTGTCAATTGGACAACTCCGCCATTCTCAGCCATCAACTTGAGCATTTCATCCGTCATGTTTCGTTTATGATCTGTCACAGATCTTGCATTTGAATGACTAGCAATAATGGGTGCCTTTGAAAGTGCAATGGCATCGTAGAAAACACTATCATTTCCGTGCGATATATCCACCATGATACCCAATCGGTTCATTTCCTTGACTACTTCAGCTCCAAGGGCACTGATACCACCGTGCTCAGGACCATCATCGTCTGTTGCGGAGTCCGCAATGTCATTGTTGGAAGAGTGTACCAACGTAATGTAGCGAATTCCTTTATTGAAATAGAGTTCTACATTGGATACGTCCGTCCCGATAGGATACCCATTTTCTATACCGATATAAATGGCCCGCTTACCTTCTTTCTCCAGTTCATACGCATCATCTGGATCCAGTGCAAGTCCCACAACATCTGAATTCTTTTCCGTAGAGGCCACGACCGAATCAATCATTTGCAGACACAATGCCTTAGCTCGACTGTTTCCATCGTCGTCGCGTATATCTTGCGCCACGAATGTGGCGAAGAAGATCGCATCCAATCCTCCTTCTTTCATCCTTGGATAATCCACTTTCGAACCTGTTTCATTAGGATCGTGTCGCACGGCCATATCAAACCCTGGCTCAATCATCCGAAGCGGCGTATCGGCGTGGGTATCTACTGTAAGCACACGATCATGAATCTCCAGTGCTCGTGCTACAAGCTCTTCTTCCGTTTCGGCAGTCGCTTCGTCGGTTGACGAACTTGATGAGCAGCTGCTAAACAAGAAGGTCGCCAAGAACGTAAGTCCGAAAAAGCTTAGTGAGGACAATCTTCCAAGTGAAAGATGTTGAATACGATTTATCATGTTTGGTTACGTTAAAGTTTAGACACAAAGTAAATCAATCATCTCCAACAATTCACTTCGAGGATTTTCTAATGTGCCTAACATCACTGGTCTTCAATCGAAAGACTCATTGGCAGGCTGGAGAGCATCATTTCGCAAAAATCTGTTCGTCACTTTTGAAGGCCTTGAACTCCAGCGCATTCTCCGATGGATCAAGGAAGAACATTGTGGCTTGTTCACCTGGCTGGCCTTCAAAACGGATGTACGGCTCAATTACAAAATCGGTATTTGCAGCCACCAGCCGATCTCTCAAGGCTTCCCAGTCATCCCATTCCAGCACCACGCCAAAGTGTGGAACCGGTACCGCATGTCCATCTACTGGGTTCTGTTCTGATTCTATGGTGTTTTCTACTTCATGAATGACGAACTGGTGTCCATAGAAATTAAAGTCCACCCATTTGTCCGAAGATCTTCCTTCCTCAAAACCCATGACTTCCCGGTAAAAGCTCCTTGCAGGTGCTAATTCCTTTACCGGGATTGCCAAATGAAAGGGTCGTAATGTACTCATCCTAAAAATGGATAACGATAATCAGTAGGAGACACAAACGTCTCTTTTATGGTTCGAGCGCTTACCCAACGGAGTAAGTTCATCATAGCTCCTGCTTTGTCATTGGTTCCAGATCCTCTGGCTCCTCCAAATGGCTGTTGTCCCACCACTGCACCGGTAGGTTTGTCATTGATGTAGAAGTTTCCAGCGGAATTTCTCAGTGCTTTTGTAGCCACATCCACTGCATACCGATCTTTACTAAAGATCGCGCCTGTCAACGCATATGGAGATGTTTCATCCACGAGCTTCAACGTCTCTTCAAATTTGTCTTCCTCGTAAACATATATCGTCAAAACAGGACCAAAGATCTCCTCACACATGGTACGGTATTTTGGATCTTTTGCTTCAAAAACGGTTGGTTCCACAAACCAGCCTTTTGAACCGTCATAGCTACCACCTGCAACCAACTCAACATTGGAATCTTCTTTCGCCTGATCAATGTAACCCGTGATTTTGTTGAAAGATCGTTCATCGATTACAGCATTGACGAAGTTTCCAAAATCCTCAGGTGAACCCATTTTGATTGATTTCAGATCCTCCCGGACATAGTTCTTCACATCCTTCCATAGGTTTGATGGTATGTAGGCCCTAGAAGCAGCGCTACATTTCTGCCCTTGAAATTCGAAAGCACCCCGAACCAATCCAGTAGCAACTTCTTTTGCATCCGCTGACTTGTGTGCAACTACAAAGTCTTTTCCTCCGGTCTCCCCAACGATTCGGGGATAGGCTTTGTAATGGTCCAAATTGGCGCCGATGGTTTTCCACAACGCCTTAAAGACTGCTGTACTTCCGGTAAAGTGCAATGCGGCAAAATCCGGATGTTTGAAAACAACATCACCAGCCACTGGACCATCCACATAGATCAGATTAATCACCCCGTCAGGTAGTCCGGCCTTTTTGAAGACTTCCATGATGACTTGAGCAGAGTACACCTGCGTATAATTAGGTTTCCACACCACTGTATTTCCCACCATGGCAGGGGCGGCTGGAAGATTACCTGCTATGGCAGTGAAGTTGAATGGCGTGATCGCAAAAACAAAGCCCTCCAAAGGTCGATATTCCATGCGATTCCAAATACCAGGTGAAGACTCGGGTTGCTCCATGTACATTTCCTGCATGAAGGACACATTGAATCGTAGGAAGTCAATGAACTCACATGCAGCATCAATCTCAGCCTGGTGGGCATTTTTTCCCTGACCAAGCATAGTAGCAGCATTAATCTTAGCCCGATAGGGTCCTGCCAACAAATCCGCAGCCTTCAAGAAGATGCTGGCCCGATTCTCCCAGGTCATGTTCTCCCAAGCTTCTTTTGCCCCGAGTGCCGCATCGATCGCTGCAGTAACATGCGAAGCATCGCCCTCTGAAAAATGCCCAAGCACATGCTGATGGTCATGAGGGCATGTCATGGCTATTTTTTGGTTGGTATGAACTTCATCGCTACCAATAAACATCGGTGCTTCCACAGTGGACGCATACATCTCTTTGTATGTATTCTGCAGTGCAGTGCGTTCAGCAGAACCCGGAGCGTAGTTGAGTACTGGTTCATTGGTTGGTGGGGGTACAAAAAAGTTTCCTTTGGGCATGTCTTATGAATGTTTAAAATTGGAATGCAAAAGTAAAAAGAATAACGGCTTAGCGAGGTGGAACCCGTGGTTAATCAGAATAGTTTAATCAACTCCAAAAGTGATTGGATGCTCGCATCGGCTAAAGACCTTTTTCGCCCTGATGGATCATACAGCACTGAGAAAATTCCGACTGCTTTTGCGCCCGAGATATCCGTTCTAGGATTGTCTCCAACCATTGCGCTATCCTTTGCTTTTGCGCCTGCCGCCTCAAGGGAATGATGGAAAATTTCCGGTGCAGGTTTCTTGGATCCTGTACTTTCTGAAGTAACCACCACTTCGAAAAAATCAGCAATCCCTGAAGAGGTTAGTTTATTGTTTTGTGAATCTGTAAATCCATTGGTAATAATGTGCAAGCGATACTTTTCTGCCAGGTAATTAAGCACCGTCAAAGAATCTTCTATGAGGTATGGTTTTATAGAGCAATGGTGTAAAAAGTACTCGGATGCTTGTGCTGAACCGGAAGGATCAGCTCCTACGTTCTCTAATATTTCCTTGAATCTACTTTTTTTGATGTACTCACGGTCGATTTTGCCATGATTGTACAAATGCCAAAGGTTGTCATTGACTTTGTAAAAGGCATCGATGAATTCCTTTTTAGCCACCCCGGCATCATTCAGTTCCAAGAGCTCATGAATTTCAAATAGCGTTTCTTGCGCACTCTTGTCGTAATCCCAGAGCGTGTGATCAAGGTCAAAGAAAATGTGTCTAAGTTCCTTCAACTACGGTAGCTTTTCGCTTCAATTTTGTTTTTTGCTAAAGCCAGGTTCGCACTCATGGTATTGCAGGTTTCCAAGTCTTTTTGTAACAAGGCATCCTTACTTAAAAATTCAAAAATCTGGCTCACCATATCGTAGCCTTCTTCCTTTATACTGTAAAAGACCCATTGATCATATTTTCGAAATGAGACCAAACCAGCATTTTTCAAATACGTAATATGCCTTGAGGTTTTGGTTTGCGTAAAATCGAGGATGGATTCCAGATCTGAGATGCATAACTCTTCTTTCCGATAGAGTAAATGCAGGATCCTTGTTCTTGACTCGTCGGAAAAGGACTTAAAAATCTGAGTCCCGTAAGAAAGATTGAAGTTTTTGAGCCTCATTTTTCGCTACTTTTACGGAAGTTAAACTTTTCTGGTTTAAATGGATTTAATAAGAGAAAGGAAGTTGAGTTGAAAAAGATTCTGGTATATACGGTTGCGCTGTTCGCTTGCGGATTGCTCTGGTCTCAGGAAAGGCAAGAAAGAAATGTCATTCAATTTACCGGCGTGATATTCGACATGGACAGCACTTCGGTCATTCCAGGAACTCACGTATATATTCCAAAATCAGGAAGAGGTACAACCACAAATCCATACGGATTTTTCTCTATGCCCGTACTGGAAGGCGATAGCATTGTTTTTAGTGCAGTAGGATTTAAGCGATCTTATTACGTCGTGCCTGAGCACAGGTCTGAATCCAGTCTACGCATCATCGTCACACTAGAAGAAGATATTAGCTTTTTGGAAGAGGTGGAGATTAGGCCCTATCCGACGGAGAGCATGTTCAAAGAAGCGCTGATCACCATGGAATTGCCACACCAAAAGGAATATGCAAATATCTATCAGTGGCTGAACAGCTCGTACATGCGCGAAGCGTTCTATGATTTACCTGCTTCTCCAAATGCAAATGCACAGTATGTGATCAACCAGCAACAACAGGCGTACACGAATCGTTACGCACCACAATCAATCCCAATCCTGAATCCGTTTGCCTGGAATCAGTTTATTCGCTCACTGAGGAGGAATAACTAATAACGTTCGGGTAGTTCCAATATCTTCAAAAGACGATCTCCCTCACGTAGCCTTTTAGAATTTTTGGAAGTCAAAGTTGAGTTGACTTGCTTTTCAGTAAGTAGGTAATAGTGATCAAATGCGGAAACTCTACCAGCATGCCAATAACCAATACCAAGTGGATCAAAGCTTCCTGCGGAAAGAAGAGTATGCTAATAGCCAACATTAAGGGCGCATTTCTTGCGGCAGTGGTCATTGTTAAACTAATTCGCTCCTTCTTGGAAAATCTCATAGCGCGCGAGATTAGCAACGCCAAAAAGAAGGTGGCCACGAAAAAGACGATGATGACCAGCAGGACTTTTGGTAGCACGGCTGTATTTTCAATGAGGGATTCAATGTTGGTATTAAAAATGGAGAAAACGAGCAGTATAACCGTGATCAACACCAAGGTTTCAGATAGCTCATTGCTCTTTTCCAATAGCTCTCTTTTGAACGTAGCAATCGCTGCTCTGACCAACTGTGCTACTGCAAAAGGTAACAGAACCCAATAGATCAAAACGTCAAAAAACGCCTCGAATGGGATCCCCACCGTATTCGTGGTGAACAGATACATGTAAACAGGAAGCAGGAGAATTTGCATAATTAGGTTAAATGGGAGCAGCACTGAGTTTACTTCGACATCGCCCTTTGCCAACTTTGTGAATCCCAAAAACCAATCGGTGCAGGGTGCGACTAAATAGATGATTAACCCGACAAAAATTGCACTAGAAGCGTCAACAAAAACCGTCGACAGCGCAAAGGCTACTACGGGAATTGCAATAAAGTTCGTAGCTAATGCCACGAGGATGTACCTCCTGTTCTTTATTCCCTTAAAAATCCCTTTCATCGGCGTACTGTAGAAGAGAAAAAAGAGCATCGCTATTATGAAGTAGTCAGTCCATAACGTTTCAAAGGAAGTAAATAAACCGACAACGGATCCGGCAATAATGGCACCTATGAGTAGCAGTGATTCTGTGTATGGCTTCATGTAAAGTGATCAGGATTGTTCCTCTCCTTGAGAGGTTAGCGCTTGTTTGAGGGATCAAAGTTAACAGCTCAAGCGTCAGCAAACGCACTCACCATCACAGCAAGAAAGATCTTTCAAATAAAAATTCAGCTCTTTGTAGTCCTTTAGTACCTCCTTGAGAACTCTGCGACTCACGCGTTTTCTCCGAGCAATGGTTTCAGCTACTATGGCAAATCTTTGACGGTATTTATAAATGAAGCAGAACAAGGCATTATCATGCTTGACTTGAGGGCCCACCAAAAATAGATTTTTCGTTTCAATGGACTCATCAGACTCATTCAAAAGTGGATAACCCACCTTGCTAAAAAGAAACAGCTTCTTCAATAGGAAAACGCTACTTGCAAAGCCTGTACAATTAATGGGCTTCTGAGAAGTGGTAAAGGTTTTTTCACCCTCAGCCTTTATGACGTATTTATTATTTTCAAATAAAACTTCTAGTGCTTTCGTTTCCGAATGATAATCATAATGTCCCTTCACCGTATTGATCCTGTCGCGCGTAAACGGCGAAAGGCAGTAGCTTGAATCGCTCTCAACATGCTCCAAATAGTTCGAGTCATCAAGTAGGGTCACTTTTTTTCCCTCTGCAACGAGATTTGCCATCGCATCAAATCCAGATTCGTATGCCCCTATGACCACAAAGTCATCTCCTTCTAGGTCCGCAAATGAGCCTACCTCTGAATAATGTGTGCAAAGGTCACTGCCTGGAAAACTATTTTTCATAGGATATTGAAACTCCCCAGCTGCCCAGACGAGAAAATTACTACTATACACTCCCTGATTCGTCGTTAAAGTGAATGTCTTCCCCTCTTTTACAACATTTTCAACTGTCACACGTTTTTGGATCGGCAACTCATTAAAGGTGGCTACAGCCTCTAGATAAGTCACGTAGTCCTTTCCGGTCGGGTGTTCTGTTAACAATGACAAGGCGGGAGAAGTATCAGGAGTGATCGCATTTAAGTCGGTCATTTTAAAGAAGTTTCCCGTAAACGAAGGAGAGATAAATCTCGTTTCTTTAGGCCATTTCCTGAAAGAGGAGCCAACATCGTCTTTTTCCAGAACCACAAAATCTATCCCCAACTTCTTTAGCAAGACTGCAACACCAAGACCTGCCGGACCAGCTCCTACTACAATAACCTCTAATTTATTTTCTTTCATCATTCGTTGTCTTCAGTATGCATAGACGCACTTTTTCATGCAATTGTACTCTGCAAATTAGGCTGCTGCATCAACTCCAAGCATGCCCAAGAGATACTTGTATAAAGAAACACATACCCACCTCCATATGTTCTTTCATCACACAGTTTCTTCACGTAAATGCATCCTTGCCGCGAACATACCGAAAAGTTGGCTGAGCACCGTTTGTAGATCGTTTGCAACTCTTCGGCTTGCAAAGGTGATACATCGATCTATTAGCTTCCGTTTTTCCGTACCTGGGTGTGTCAGTGTGATAGATCTATTTCGTTCAGGTGGTTAGCCGGATCTAGTAGCATGGGAACTTCATCGATTAAAGGTATTAGTGCCATAAATGAAATCTCACGAGAACTTAAAAAGAAGTTGGACAAAAAACGGATTGCTTGAATTACATTTTTTTGATATTTTACACTAAAATTTGAAGAAAATACTTTTATGTATTCTTACTTTGGATGTAAATAAGTTACCAAAAAGTGACATTTTTGCATTGAAAGTTGTTCGCTTAACTAAAAAACTATGACTGACCCTATTTCACCAGAACTACTCAGTAATTGGAACACCTACGCAGGCTATCTAGCTATGGCTGTAGCCGGTGTTGGTGCGTTGATATTATTGGGACACTATTTGAAACTGCTTGCCACCTCAGATTTCAAGACCAGATACGATTACATCAACATGCATGAGATCAATATGCTGTGGAATGGAGTCCTATTAATTATCATTGGTGGAACACTTTACTTCAACACTGTATTCGAAGAGTCTAATTGGTTGTGGTTCTTTGTAAGAGTATTCATGAGTTCAATGTTTGCGGTGATCGCCGGAGTGATCATTCAGAACATTTTGAAATTCTACTATCCATTCTTTATCGAGAAGCGACTTAAAAAACTAAGATATACGCCAAGAACTTCTCCTGATGGCAGAAAAATGAAACTCTTAAGTGAGGAAGAAGAAGATGTTTATTTGGACGAAGGTATGCAGGCAGAGGAAGATGCATTCTCTGTAGACTACGATGTTTGGATCGATGAAGAGTCCGGATACACACAAATTGAAAAATACAATGGTAGACTGCATGCATTGAGATGTAGCAGCTGTAACTACCAAACTTTGAAAGTGGACCGAGAAGAAGTAGTACAACAAGCTACGGAATCTTCAGAAGGAGAATTGATCAAATACTACGCTTGTAGTTATTGTGGTCACAAAGAGCGAAAATCATTCAAGATTGCCATGCTTCAAGCTGCTCAATCGTAAGCTGAAGAAATACAAAACATTTCAAACCCTGATTTAGATTTGCTAAGTCAGGGTTTTTTATGCTTACATCTTTATACAAACATTCTGAGGTTCCGAGAAAAAACGCAAGGCCTCGTCACCTCCTTCTCGTCCAATACCGGAGTCCTTCATGCCGCCGAAGGGTGTTCGCAAGTCTCGAAGTAGCCAACAGTTCACCCAAATAATACCAGATTGAATTGCATGCGCCACACGGTGTGCCCGCTTTACGTCTTTAGTCCATAATGTGCAAGACAATCCATATCGTGTGCTATTGGCCATTTGTATCGCTTCTTCCTCGGAGGAAAATGAGCTAAGTGTCACCAACGGTCCAAATATCTCCTCTTGATTGGTTCTGCAATGTGCATCAAGCCCTTCAATCACAGTTGGCTCAAAATAGAATCCAGGTCTATCCAACTGGCTACCTCCATACAATACATTTCCCCCCTCGTCTTTTGCCAGTTGTACATAGGAAGCCACTTTTGCCAAGTGCTCTGAAGAAACTAAGGCCCCCAAATTGGATGCCGGATCCTTAGGATCACCAACTTTCAGTTTGCTCACCTCGGCTACAAACTTCTCTCTGAAGGTTTCATAAATCGAGTCTTCGACCAGAATTCGAGAACCACAAAGGCAAATCTCTCCTTGGTTCGTAAATGAACTTTTAACGCTTGTCTTTACGGCTTCTTCTAAGTCACAATCCGCGAAGATGACATTTGGATTCTTCCCACCCAGCTCCAGCGAAACCTTCTTAAACTGGTTTGCCGCGGTGGCACCGACAATTTTACCTGTAGCTGTCCCACCAGTAAATGAAATCGCCTTTGTTTCTGTATGTTCAACAATGGCCTGTCCGATGGTCTTCCCTTCCCCGTGCAAGATGTTCAAGACTCCCGGAGGCATTCCGGCCTGATTCGCAAGTTCACCCAATCGAAAGGCCGTCATGGGTGTGAGCTCCGAGGGCTTAGCAATCACGCAATTTCCCATAGCCAAGGCTGGTGCAATTTTCCAGGAAAATAAATACAGCGGTAGATTCCAGGGCGATATACATCCCACGACACCAAGCGGTGATCTCCTCGTATAATTGACCATAAAGCCCTCCGAAACGTGGGCATCGGAGGAGAAGTTGACGATCGCTGAAGCATAAAATCGAAAATTGGCACTTGCCCTCGGAATGTCCACGGCTTTAGCTAACCAAATCGGTTTGCCATTGTCCTTGCTTTCGAGTGCTGCCAGCTCGTCATTATTGGCCTCAATAAGGTCTGCCAGTTTGTGAAGGATTCGACTTCGTTTATCAATTGCCATCGTACTCCATACCGAAAAAGCTGAGGCCGCTGCTTTCGTTGCCAGTGCCAAATCCTCAGAGGTGGAGTTCGGAATTCGACTAAACACTTCTCCTGTTCCTGGCTCATAATTGTCAAGGTAATGGCCCTTCACAGGCGCGATGTGCTCCCCGCCAATAAAATTTTGAATCTTCTCCATACTTAAATTGATCCTGTTCTTCCACCATCCAGTCTCAGGCTGGTGCCATTTATGTATGCACCACTAGGACTGCATAAAAACACCGCATAGTCTGCAATCTCGCCTGGCTCACCAAACCTTTTGGCTGGAATACTTTGTTCCATCTCCTCACGGACCGCCTGTAGTGATTTACCCGTGCTTTTAGACTTACCCGCAATTAGGCTATCAATTCGGGCAGTGTTGATGAATCCCGGAAGGATATTATTTACCGTAATACCATACTCTCCCAGCTCTGATGCCAACGTCTTGGCCCAAGAGGCCATAGCGCCTCGCACCGTATTGCTAACACCAAGATTTGGAATCGGTATTTTGACGGAGGTAGAGATAATGTTGACGATTCTACCGTAGTTCGCCTCTCGCATCCCAGGCAACACCTCCTGCGTTAATTTATGACTCACATGCAGGTGTCTGGAAATTGCCTCTTCAAACTGTTCAATACCAGCATCTGCCAAGGCTCCGGGAGCAGGTCCGCCTGTATTGTTGACAAGTATATGATAATTTCCTACCGAAAGCCCTCTCCGAACCGAATCAACTACATCTGGTAGTGAATTAAAGTCTGCAACCAGATGATCATGACCTTCGCCCTGAAGTCCGCTCAGTACATCCAAAAGACGTTCTTCGCTCCGCGCAAAAAGGGTGACTCTTGCGCCGCACCTTGCTAACTCTTCCGCAATGGCTCTACCCATACCTTGCGAACTACCACAAACCAGGGCCCGTTTTCCTGTAAGATCTAAATCCATAATTTTTTACGTCTATCAAGTTGTATCGGCTATCCGCATTGCTGTTTCCCTTAAATTAGTATCAAACTCCGTTTTAAGGATTTTTGGGCTGAGATAGCTTAACTTACTTTTTTGTCAAAAATAAACATCTATCGTATGGCAATTAAAAGACCTTTCAATCTCCAAAAATGGATTGAAGAAAATCGAGAAATCCTAAAACCACCGGTAGGCAATAAAAATCTGTATGCAGAGGCAGGAGACTATATTGTCATGATCGTTGGAGGCCCCAATGCTCGAAAAGATTACCACTACAACGAAACCGAGGAGCTGTTTTACCAGTTGGAGGGCGATATCGAAGTCACGATCCAGGAAGACGGGCAGGCGGTGAAGATTCCAATTCAAGAAGGTGAGATGTACCTACATCCTGCGAAGGTTCCTCACTCTCCTGCAAGACCCGCCAATTCTGTCGGACTGGTCATCGAACGAAAGCGAGAACCTGAGCATCAAGATGGGTTGATGTGGTTTTGCGACAATTGCAACCATAAGCTACATGAGACCTACTTTCCATTACGGAACATTGAGAAGGACTTTCTACCTAGGTTTAGAGAGTTCTATAACTCAGATAAACTAAGAACCTGCGATAATTGTGGTCATGTGATGGAAACTGACCCTAGATTCACTGATTAACCATACGATTGAATTCAAGATTTTTAACCCAAGCGAAACAACTGGATCAGGCTGATACCCTATCCAGTTTTAAATCACTCTTTTCCATTCCAAAAAAGTCTGGGCAACGAAGCATCTACCTTTGCGGAAACTCCTTAGGTCTCCAACCCAATACCACCCAGGTTTTTATTGATGAAGAGCTTAAAAAGTGGAGAGATGACGGTGTGGAGGGGCATTTCACAGGCGATCGTCCTTGGGTGAGCTATCATCAAAATTCCAAGGGCACGCTGGCAAAACTGACTGGAGCACACGAAGATGAGGTTGTGGCCATGAACAACCTAACTTCCAACCTTCACTTTGCTATGATGAGTTTCTATCAACCGAAAGGAAGGCGCACTAAAATACTCATCGAAAAGGGAGCCTTTCCATCCGATTTTTATGCCGTGCATTCACAAATCGAATGTCGTGGGCTTAATCCTTCTGAATGTCTAGTGGAGCTGAGCCCTCAAGATGAGGGGGTCTATCTTCCAACCAGTGAAGTAGTTGAAACAATTCACCGACTTGGAGATGAGCTGGCATTGGTCGTGTTCCCAGGTGTGCAGTATTATTCGGGTCAATTCTTTGATATAAAGGCCATCGCAAACGCGGCGCATGGTGTTGGTGCTTACGCCGGATTTGATCTAGCCCATACCATCGGGAACATCCCATTAACCCTTCACCGTGATCAAGCAGACTTTGCTGTATGGTGCTCATATAAATACCTTAATTCTGGTCCAGGAGGTGTGGGAGGTTTATTCATACACCAAGATCATGCTAAAGATCCAAAGTTGAATCGGCTCTCCGGTTGGTGGGGTCATGACGCCAAGGCACGTTTTCGTATGGAAAATGAAATCAACCCAATTCCTACCATCGATGGATGGCAACTTAGCAATGTCAATGTCCTTTCTCATGCTGCCCATTTGGCTTCGTTAGCCATTTTTGAGCAGGCTGGTATCGAAAATCTTCGTGCAAAGAGTATTCAGCTGACCGCATTTATGGAGTCATTGATTTTAGAATCTTCAATCTTGACCGGAAACATAGCGATCATCACCCCTAAGGACCCAGACGAACGAGGGTGCCAACTTTCGCTCTACCTACTCAAGCATGGCAAGTCGCTTTTCGAGTACTTAGTTAGTCGAAATGTAATTCTCGACTGGCGTGAGCCCAACGTGATTCGGGTAGCACCCGTGCCATTGTATAACTCTTTTGAGGAGGTATTTAATTTTGTGGAAATCTTGGAAGACGCGATCTCATATGTCGAAGAAAGTTAGTGTAATCGGTGCAGGCCTTGTTGGATCTTTATTAGGTCTGACGTTGAAGAAGAAAGGTTTTGATGTTCAGTTGTTTGAAAAGCGTAAAGACCCCCGAACCTCACCCATCGGTGAAGGAAGATCAATAAATCTTGCATTAAGCAGAAGAGGTATTCTTCCCTTGAACGCTGCTGGAGTCTTTGACCAAATTGAACCTTTTCTGATCCCGATGCGGGGCCGAATGATGCATGACGAAAAAGGAAACAAAACCGTCCAGCCCTATGGAAAGGAGGGGGAATTTATCAATTCCGTCTCTAGGTCTCAACTTAATCAACTTTTGATCGAAGCCTCTGAAGCTGCCGGCGTATCAATTGCATTTGATCACAAGTGCGAGTCCATCGATTTTGAAGCTTCCAAACTGCGCTTTCACAATGATGTGGAGATTCAATCTGACTTGATCGTTGGAACTGACGGTGCATTTTCCGCCATTAGAAAGCAGATGCAGTTAACAGACCGATTCAACTTTTCTCAACATTACGTGGAGCATGGGTACAAGGAATTGAACATGGAACCGATGAATGGTGATTTTGCTTTGGACCCCAATTTCTTACATATCTGGCCAAGGGGTAACTTCATGCTGATTGCCTTGCCGAACAACAACAAAACGTTTACCTGCACGCTTTTTTTCCCATTTGAAGGCGAAGTATCATTCCAGCGAACAAAAACCAATGAAGAAATACATGCACTGTTTGAGCAGTACTTCCAGGATGTACTTGAACTTATTCCTGATTTGATTGAGCAGTTTAAGAACAACCCCACTTCCTCGCTCGTGACCACCAAATGCTTCCCGTGGAATATCAACAAGACACTCCTTTTGGGAGACGCTGCCCATGCAATTGTCCCATTTTACGGCCAGGGCATGAATTCAGGATTTGAAGATGTGCGACTGTTTGTTGAAATGGCCGAAGCATTCAACTACGACTGGGAGACGGTGCTACCAAACTATTCATCCCATCGTAAAAAAGATGCGGACGCCATCTCAGAACTCGCACTGCTCAACTTTATCGAAATGAGAGACCATGTTGGTGATGCCCAATTCCTAAAGCGAAAAGCTCTTGAGGCAAAAATTCAAGAGGCCTACCCTAAGGAGTGGATACCACTTTACAGTATGGTGACGTTTTCAGATTTACCGTATTCTGAGGCATTGCGTCTAGGGAAAATACAGAAACAAGTGTTGGAGGACCATGCTGATGAAGCATCCACCAATTTTGAAGAAATCATTAAGCGCTTTAATGCTCTAAAGACAGTCGGCTAGCCAATCGATCTATGGTTCGCTGCTCTTCATGGGAAATGCCATCTGCGGCATTGGCAAACAAGTACATCGCTTCAAAGACGAATTCCTTATCTTCCGCATGTTCTTCAAGATAGTTACTCAATGTGTTGATGAATTTCTTCTCCCAACGATCGATGTTCTCCAAAAGGTATTTAAACTCGGTTCTAAACAACACTTCGATCTCTTCGGCTTTGGCATTGGGTTGCTGATCGAGGTAGAGCAGTGCCAACCCTTTAGAAATATTGAGCACTCCATGCCATTCGGCATCATCCAGCTTTCCGTCGCTCATGCAAACCAACAAGGAGGGATAAATCTTAAGAATGTAGGTAAACTGGTCAATGGAAAGGTTTGACTTCCTAATTTTCAGGTACTCCTGTAGAAGAATCTCGTTGTGAACGGCCATCCAAAAGTTCGTTTGTATTCTAACCTAAAGATACGTAAGCGGTCGCTTAATATACTAGTATTAGGAGGATACTGGTTCCAGTATATTTTCAGACCCAACCAGCTCTTTGTAGCTCTGATAGATGTCTAAAATCAAGCTCACGTATTGAACGGGTTCTGTTCCCCGACAATACCCATACTCCACCACCGGATCGGTATAGAACTTTTTGTAGGATTTCTTCAAAAGGTATTCCTTGACATCTTCCCATTTGGTTACGTCACCACCATACTTCTCCGTAAGCCTGACTGCATCTTGCAAATGACCAAGTCCAACATTATAGGAGGCAAGAACAAATTTCGTCTGTTCCTCAGGATCCGTGACTTTATTCTTCCATTGATTTTGAAGCCACTTGATATGCTCAGTCCCTGCGTAAATATTATCTGAGGGCTTGAATAACTCCGTTATCCCATACTGGGCCGCTGTTGTTGGGAGCACTTGCATCAGTCCCATAGCACCTGCCCAGGACTTGGCAGAGGGATCAAACTTAGATTCTCTAAAAATCTGCGCAGCAAGTAAGTACCAATCCCATCCTAGTTCACTCGCACTTTTCTTGATCAAAGAATCATAGGGAGAAATCTCACCAGCCTCACTATTTATTGAAAAATACTTGCTTCTTGACCTCCTCAGAGCGGATTTAGAACTTCGGAAATATTTATCGTAAATCACATAGTAGTCGGTAGTCTTCCGCATCTTCCCAATCCAATCGTTTAATTCGTCCAATAGCAACGTGGCGTTCTTTCGAACCCCCCATGCAATTTGCGTAGGGAAGCTCACCGCGGTTTTAATGTCCAGATTTGGATAATACGTTAAGTTCACCCTGGCCACATCCTCTTCTGCGACCGTGTAGTCGATCTCCCCAAGTGCCACTTTCCGAATAAGCTCTTCCGTTTCAAGGTCATTGTCACCTGGTACTATTTTGATATCACCTCCAATCTCATCTGAAAGATTCGTCAACCGGTCATAATATGAGGAATACTGTCGTACATAGACTTCTTTCCCGATCAACTCTACTGGATTTCTAATCAACTGCGCATCAATCTCGTGCAATTTCATTTGACGCCAATCGTCCGGCTTTCGCTGAATCAGAACTTGTCTTTGGAGGTTGAGATAATTGGTAAACGCTATGCGCTTCTTTCGTTCCTTCGTTACAGTAAGATTGTAGGCCAAAATATCACCTTCTCCGGTGTTCAGCTTATTGAATGCCTCCTTAAGACTTTTGGTCACATTAAACCGAAGCTGAATGTCATGTTTGTCGCAGAAAAGCTTTAGTAGCTCATACTCATACCCCATCGTTTTGCCTTTATATACAAATAATCCGGTGGAGCTATTGTCCATGATGGCCACCAAGTAGCCTCGCTTCTTGATGGCGTCAAGATCAAATTCTGCAATGAACTCTTTTCGCTCTTCAAGTGATTCCTTCCCTGACTGGCTAGAGGAAGAAGGCCTGCAACTCGCAAAAAAGATGAGCAGAAGACACAAAAAATGATGCAGTGATACATTCATATTACTGCTCATATTACTAAAAAAATCAGAAAATGTTGGTCTTACTTGACGATTTCGTCAGGAAACGGCAACGCTTTGGGGAATTCCAATCAGCTTGGAAGCTGCATCCACAATCGCTTTAGCGTCATACTGGCATTCCTCATGCAGCTGAGCTTGCTCACCATGCTCAATGATTTCATCAGGGATCCCAAGTCTCTTGACAGAAGATGTATAGCCATTGTCCGCTGCAAACTCAAGCACTGCAGATCCAAAACCTCCCATCAGGCATCCATCTTCCACTGTGATGACATGCTCATGCTTGGCGAAGACTTCGTGAAGCAACTGTTCGTCCAAAGGTTTTACAAATCGCATATCGTAGACCGCTGCACTTACACCCACTTCGGCAAGTGCTTCAGCAGCTTTCACAGCATAATTCCCGACAGTCCCAATGCTGACAAGTCCAATGTCTTCTCCTTCTTTGAGTGTGCGACCCTTGCCAACCTCAACGTTTTGCAAGGGAGTTTTCCAGTTCGGCATAACTCCCGCACCCCTTGGATATCGAATGGAAAATGGACCTTCGTATTCACTCGCCGTAAACATTAGGTTCCGAAGCTCTTCCTCGTCCATTGGTGCAGAAACAACCAAATGCGGAATGCATCGCATGTAGGCAATATCGTAAGCCCCATGATGCGTAGGTCCATCCGCTCCAGCGACACCTGCTCTATCCATGCAAAACACAACCGGTAATTTCTGCAGACATACGTCATGAATAACCTGGTCGTATGCTCGCTGCATAAATGTGCTGTACACATTGCAGAATGGCTTCAAACCCTGCGTGGCCAGCCCGGCAGAAAATGTCACTGCATGCTGTTCAGCAATCCCAACATCGTATGCGCGATCTGGCATAGCTTCCATCATAATTTTCATCGATGAGCCCGATGGCATGGCGGGCGTGACACCCACAATCTTATCGTTGCGCTCTGCAAGCTCAACTAATGTGTGACCAAATACATCCTGGTACTTTGGAGGCTGAGGCGTATCGTGTACTTTTTTGTTAATGGCCCCCGAAATTTTATCAAACGTACCTGGTGCATGCCATTTGGTTTGATCCTTTTCTGCCAACGCATATCCTTTCCCTTTGACCGTCAATGCATGCAAAATCTTGGGCCCGGGAATCCGCTTCAGGTCCTCAAGAACATCCACCAAATGATGAACGTCATGTCCGTCAATAGGGCCAAAATACCGGAGGTTCAATGACTCAAATAGGTTGCTTTGCTTCAGGAATAACGACTTAACAGAATGCTCTACTTTGGAAGCAATTTCTTGCGCATTGGGGCCAAACTTGCTGATCTTTCCAAGGACCTTCCACACCTCATCTTTGATCTTATTATAGGTATGGCTTGTGGTAATATCGGTTAGATAGTCTTTTAGTGCACCAACATTGGGATCGATGGACATGCAGTTGTCATTAAGCACTATCAACAGATTGGAGTTGGAGACACCCGCATGATTCATGGCTTCAAAAGCCATGCCGCCTGTCATAGCACCATCTCCAATTACCGCAATGTGATGCTTATCGTGCTCTTCTTTTAGTCTAGAGCCTTCTGCCATGCCTAAGGCTGCAGAAATGGACGTAGAGGAGTGACCCACTCCGAAGGTGTCAAATTCACTTTCACTTCGTTTGGGGAAACCTGATATTCCCTTGTACTTTCTATTGGTATGGAAGACGTCTCTGCGTCCCGTCAGGATTTTGTGACCATACGCCTGATGGCCCACATCCCAGACAAGTTGATCTTTAGGGGTGTTAAAAACATAGTGGAGGGCGACCGTCAACTCGGTTACACCAAGACTTGCTCCAAAGTGACCTCCGTAGACAGAGACATTGTCAATGATAAACTCTCGAAGTTCATGACACATTTGAGTCAACTCTTCCTTGCCCAGCTTTTTTAGATCTTCTGGGGAGTTGACGTTAGATAGAAGTGGTCCTGGCTTTATCTCCATAATCGTATTCGTTTCTTCCAAACACCCATCACCACATAATGTTTTGGCAAGTGTTCGGCAGAAGCTAGCGCGCAAAGCTACATAGCAATGGAGAAAGGTAAATATTATCTCTGAAATAGTTGAACATCCCTAATTTTGGGAGTGAATGAGTGAAACAAAATTTGAAATAAAACTGCCGCTTTTCGAGGGTCCATTTGATCTTCTGCTATTCTTCATTGAACGAGACGAACTGGACATCTACGATATCCCAATTGCTCAAATCACGCAGGACTTCCTCGATTACTTGGATCATCTTGAAAAAATGAATGTAGAAGTAGCCAGTGAGTTTATTTTGGTTGCTGCCACGTTGATGCGTATCAAGGCCAAGATGCTGTTGCCTAGACCTGTGATCGATGAAGAAGGGAATGAAATTGATCCCAGGGAGGAGCTTGTCAAACATTTACTCGAGTACAAGAAGTATAAGTCAGTGGTAAAGACTCTTTCCGACATGGAGAGCGATCGACTCAACCGGGAGCAACGGGGCAATCTTAAAAAGGAAGTTCGACAGTTGTCTGAAGTGATCAACGTAGAGTCCGAACTTCAGGACCTGGATTTATACAAAATGATGAAAGTGTTTCAGAAAGTAATGAGACGCTATGAGTTTGAGCAAAACAAACCTATCCATCAGGTGGTCCAATATCCTTTCACCATCGAAAAACAAAAGGAAAAGCTAATGGAACGATTGGTGTACGGGAAACGGTTATCCTTTGAGGATATGATATCCGAAAAACCTGATCGAATTCTCGTGATTTTTAATTTTCTCTCCATTCTAGAGCTCCTGCAGCTTAAGCAAATTGTGATTCAGGTAGGAGAAGGCTATAACAATTTTTGGGTTGAGCGACGCGATGATAGCAAGGCGTTAGCCTAGAGATCTTAGACCTCTAAGCTACCTTATTATCTCTTTTCTTTGTTAAAATCGCTCCGTACGAGCAAAGAAAAAACTGGCTTCAATTGCAGCATTTTCATCTGAATCAGAACCATGAACAGCATTGGCTTCGATAGACTTTGCAAAAAGCTTTCTGATCGTACCTTCTTCGGCTTCCACTGGATTAGTCGCTCCAATTAACTTTCTAAAGTCTTCAACCGCATTATCCTTTTCGAGCACCATCGCAATGATCGGACCTGAAGACATGTAGTTGACAAGATCGGTGTAGAAAGGTCTCTCTTTATGTACTTCGTAGAACTGACCTGCTCTCTCGGCACTAAGCTTCGTTAGCTTCGCAGCTTTGATGCCAAATCCGGCATCCTCGATAATTTTAATGATTGCACCACTGTTCCCCGCTTCAAAAGCGTCCGGCTTGATCATCGTAAATGTTGTTTTTCCTGACATTATGTATGTTTCAATTAGTATGTTTCATTCCTTAAAAACGGCGCAAAAATAACGGAATCGCATACACTTCCGATTCAATTCGACTGTTTATTAAATGTTACTAATTTTGCGGCGCACATTTGCCCGTCAGGGCATTTT
>CAZQJU010000052.1:0-25852 GCA_964593185.1 uncultured Roseivirgaceae bacterium | reverse complement strand
TATTTATATAACGGAAGAACAGGGGTTTTTGAACGTTTTTGAAGTATTTCGTATTTTCATCATATGGAAAAAGTACAATTGGGAAAATCTGAGGTTTTCGTATCGCCCATCACATTTGGTGCTTGGGCAATTGGTGGTTGGATGTGGGGAGGTACAGATGACAAGCTTGCGCTTGAAGCACTTAAGTCTGGATACGACGGGGGTATTTCAAGCATTGATACCGCTCCAGTATACGGCCTAGGTCATAGCGAAAAAGTTGTTGGCCAATTTGCAAAGCAGGTCGGTAGAGATAACATAGAAATACTGACCAAATTTGGCTGGAGTTGGGAAATGCCGAAAGGTAAGCCGCTAATGAAGGGCTCATGGCCGGGAGGGTCCGAAATGGATATTTATTCGAACGCCAGCAACGAATCAATTCGCCACGAAGTCGAAGCGTCACTTCAAAGGTTGCAGACCGATTACATCGATTTATATCAGATTCATCGTCCAGACCCAAATACACCCATTGAAGAGACGATGGAGGCGTGTTTCAAATTGAAGGAGGAAGGGAAGATCCGGGCGTTTGGGGTCTCCAACATGTCCGTGGATCTGATGAAGCAAGCACGGGAAATTATGCCGATTGCTTCAAGTCAGTCTCCCTACAGCATGGTATATCGAAAAATCGAGAAAGACATTTTGCCTCACTGCGTTTCCGAGGGCATCGGCATACTTGCCTACAGTCCCTTACAGCGAGGATTGTTAACGGGAAAGATTACAGCCGATTACGAGTTCGGTGCAGGAGATCATCGTGCGCGAAATAAATTTTTCATGGAGCCAAATCGGACTAGGACGAACGCGTTTCTGAAGAAAATCAAACCCATTGCGGATGACCATGGCGTGACCTTAGCTCAATTGGTCATCAATTGGACGGTACAAAGAGAAGGGATTTCCACTGCCTTGGTTGGGGCTCGAAATGCAGCGCAGGCGATTGAAAATGCCAAAGCGATGAGCTTTTCATTAGCTGAAGCGGAGATTGCCACAATCAATACCGAGCTGGATAAGGTGGTAATTGATCATGGGGTATGATTTGTGCACTTTTGACCAGTGAAATCTTGGCAAAATCAGTCCTTTCGTTGCCTAAACATCCATTGGATTAGCAGTGGATCGCTATAGGCCTGGATCCAGGAAAAGTGTCCCACCTCCGGAACCTGCGTATAACCAGGTCTAGCACCTGCATCCATCAGGGCATTAAACATCCTGACTACCCGATCCGCCGTCACTACCGGATCTTCTGAGCCTGTGTAGATCCAGATGGGAACATCTTTGAATTGTGCTACGGTGGAAGGGTCGCCACTGCCACACACTGGCACTCCGGCAGCGAACAGATTTGGATACCGGGCTAGTGCATCAAAAGTCCCAAATCCGCCCATTGACAATCCTGTAATGTAGATGCGGTGGGTATCGATTGGATAGGTGGCAAGCAACTCGTCAATCATGCCTCGCACCATTTCAAGCGCTTTCGTAGGATTCTTTTTGAATTGGCCATCGTACGACGACCACTGATCGTTTGCCGGGCACTGGGGTGCTGCTACGAAGGCAGGGTAGTGTTTCAGGCTTTCGTCACTGGCAAACTGTTGGACACCCCATTTGAGTTGTGCTTCATTGTCATCACCTCGTTCGCCGCTTCCATGCAGGAAAATGACTAGCGGCAGTTTACGTTCTCCAATTGCATCTGGGAAAAGCAAGCGATACTTTAATTCATTTGAACCAGAGGTAAAGGTCTCGAAGTTAAAGCGATCGGTTTGGGCATGAAGCTTAGCTGAAAGGCACGCAAGGAAGGTGAGAAGCAATAGTCTTTTCATCCAAGAAAGTTACCTATTTTATTATTTCTAAGTCTGGGTCTTTCTTTTGCGCTCAGCGATATAGATTCCTGTTAAAATCACAGCAGCTCCTAAAATCTGAAGCGAAGAGATGCGTTCATCAAGAAAAATATAGGCCAATACTATCGTTGAGATGGGTCCCAGGCTTCCAAAAATGGAAAAGTCATTGGCTCCTAAATTTTTAATTGCAAAGCTGATCAGAAAAGAAGGGACAACAGTGGCGAAGAAGGCCATCAGGAACCCAATGATGTAGACTTCTTTTGGAAAGTGAAAGAGGTCGGGAGGCGATGCCAACATGTAATGGACAATCACAGCCAGGCACGAAACAATCATTGCGTAAGCGGTGAAAACGGTCGAGCCAAACTTAGGGATTAACCAGCCAGAACCCACCAAATAGGAAGCGTAAGTAATGGCGCTTAGTAAAATCAACAAGCCACCTAGGGTGACAGCTTGTGCATTTCCAAGTTGGAGTTCGGTTCCAAAAATCACTACGATGCCTACGTAAGTAATGGCAATACCAAGAGCTTGCTTAGGAGTTATACGTTGTCCAAACACCAGATAGGAAATCAACACTACTAATGTCGGATAGATGAAAAGAATCAGTCGTTCCAAGCTTGCTTTGATGTATTTCAAACCGGTAAAATCAAAGTAGCTGGCGAGGTAATAACCAATCAGCCCGAAGGCGACAAGCCAGAGATAGTCACTTCTTTGGATCTTTGACTGCGGCTTCTTGGAAAGTGCAATGACCACGTAGAAGGGGAGTGCGAAGGCCATTCGAAGCAGTAGCAGACTAATGCTATCTACATCATATTGGTAGGCTAGCTTTACCATTACAGCCTTACTGGAAAACAGTAGAATGCCAGTCACTCCGGCGATCACTCCGATTAGTCTTGAATTATTCACCAGAAGTCTTGATATATTCTTTTCTCCATTCCCAATAACCAACAATGGACATCACAAAATAAATGACCATCAAGCCCGCATAGATGTCTAGGGATTTGGAGAAGTACAGCCCCACCGTTACGCCATTGATGATGATCCAGTAAATCCATCCGGAGAGAATCTTTTTGGCTTCCAAGATGCTGGCAAAGAAACTGAAGACGGTGGTGGTCGCGTCCAGGAAAGGCTTGTCCGCGTCCGTGTTTGTTTTGAATAGGAAGCCCAAACCGAATGCCAAAGCAAAGCAGCTTGCAATCGCGATCACGTGGTATTTGAGTTCCCAAGTGGATACACGTAAGGTAGACGAAGGCCTTGACCAGTTCCACCAGCCATAAACGGCGATAAGAACATAGTATCCGTACAAGATCGATTCCGAATACAGCTTGGATTCAAGAAATAGATAAATACTGAGCAGGCTGCTTACGATAGCCAAAGGCCAACACCAACGGTTCTGTTTGATCAAAAGCAGCAAATACCCTAGGCTTGTGAGGGTAGCGAGGATTTCTATAGCTAACAATAAACCCATAAATTCGGGGGCAATGATATCACAATCACAACTAGATTACTTCAAAGAGGTGGGAATTTGGTACACTGGGTTTCCTTGCTTCAGCCCTGAGACGCACATTTCTTGCATGAGCTCTTTTCTTTCGCGGGATGAAACCTACAAAGCCAATTTCCTGCAAACAAAATTTGACACACTCTTTGAAGGCTACTCGTACATGGGACAAGAAGACAGTGCAAATCAGTACGCTGCGGATCGTCTCTTTACGTACGTGATCTCAGAATTCTTTGAGGCTACACGCCATGCAACAGAATTTCAGCCACTACTGAATGAGCAGTCGCAATTCATGCCCCAGATACGAGCTTTGGAAAAGGAGTTATTGGGAGCGTTATCGGCTGACTTGCTCGAATTTTATTCACAACACGTGTCGCACTCTTTATCTGCCAATTTTTATCCAACTGGAGAAGGAGAGGCGCTCCGCCTCACAGAACACCCTGACGGCTCGTTGCTCACCGTTTTCCCGTTCGGGATGGACGAAGAATTTCAACTTCAAAAGCCGGATGGTTCATGGCAAGTCATTGAGCGAACAGATGAAATTGTCTGTTTTTCCGGGTATTTGATGGAATGTTTGACCGATATCAAGTCGCTAAACCACAAAGTGGAGAAGAAGGGGTCTCAATCGGATCGATTTTCTTTCGCCTACTTCTCCATTCCGACACCAGGACATTCATTTAAAATGAAAGGGGTTCCCACTACTACTGAAGCCTATTTTGAAAAATACCTCTCCCTTTTTGCGTAGTTTAGAATCGCTTAGCTAAAGCAGTGCATTCGATACCAAATCTTCCACTGTAATTTTCCTGTTCTCCAATCCTCTATCGTAGATCCAATCGAGGTACTGTTGCACATTTGCATGATCCATTATTCCCCAATTGGAAGCATCTCCAAAGGCATTACTCGAAAATTGTATTGCCTCTTTGATGTCAATGTCAGTATCCGTTTCTGAAACATGCGTGGCTAGAATAACCGCTGCCTCTTTAGGATTCTCTGCCGCATTGAGAAAACCGCGCTTTGTGGCAGCAAGGAATTTTTGGTAAACCTCGGTCTTCTCTTGAATGCTACGGTCACTTGCTGCAATCACAGGAGAGTACGAATAAGGAATATGGAAGTCACTCATTTTGAAAGAGGTCAGTGCCACCTGATTACTTTTTGCCTGGATACCTTCCCAATTCATAAAGATCCAGGTAGCGTCAAATTCTCCGTTCAAGAGTGTTTCCCAGATACCCAGTTTACGGGGGTACTCAATCACAATCTCTCCCCTTCCACCATCATTGATAATCATTTGTTTCACAATCTCATCTTCATACCTGGCCTGATACGATGCATAGGACTTCTCATCAAGTTCCTTGGGGGAAGTAATCCCGGAAGTTGCCAAGCAGACAATAGCACTTAAGTCCTCCTGGTAGATTGCCGCAATGGCTTTGAGGTCAAAAGGCTGCTCTTTTGTGCGATAGCTAAGAATACTTTCCATCGGACAAAGTGCAAAGTCAGCTAACCCGTTCTCTACCTTCTTAGCCGGAGTCATTGTGTAATCATCTGCTGACGGAGAAAGCAGGTCTACTTCCAGCCCGCTTTCGGAATAGTATCCATTTTGCTGGGCAACAAAAAAACCAATGTGATTGATATTAGGTGTCCAGTCTAATGCTAGTTTGATATGCTCCATGATTAAAAATTTACTGTAAGACTTAGGTAGTAGTTACGTGGAGGCTGCGCAAAAAAGCCTCTTTCCAGCGTCCCACTAAAATCAGCATCCGAGGGCAGTCCAAATGTGTAGTATTCGTTGTCCAACAAGTTGTTTACGTATCCTGTCAATGTTATCGTAGGAGAAATGGTTGCTTCAACTTGAAAGTCGACCACAAAGGAGGAAGGCGTTTTGAAAGCGGGATCGTTGGTGATCTCCATGAATTGCTCACCTAAGTACCTTCCGGAAGTCGATATGCGCAGCAACTCTATGGGGCTATAGTTGAACTGCGTGTTGATGATCCAGTCCGGGCTTAGTGCTTGTTCTTTCCCGGAAAGATTTTCCCCATTGAGCTCGAGTTCTTTGATTTCGGTTGTGAGATATGCCAGATTCCCTGACCAACTGAGGTTGGAGGCGAGCTGGTATGCCCATACCATTTCGAATCCCTGCCTTACGCTCTCTGGGATGTTGAGTCGTCGTGGTAAACCAAAACCAATCACTTCACCGATGGGAGCAATCTCATCTTCGAAGCTCATTCGAAAATAGTTCCAGTCGATAGACAACTTGCTTTGTGTAAGTCTGGCACCTATCTCAAGGTCAGTTACGTATTCTTCTGTAAATCCTCCGCCATTTCGAAGTCTTGTGTAGTTGTCACCATTTACTGTAAAAGCTGCCAAATAATCGATCCGGGTTGGCTCACGTCCGCTTCGTCCAAATGAACCGTAGAATGAAAATGCATCGCTGACGTCATATGTTAAGCCAATTCGTGGATTTAAGAATGCCCAATTAAAGTCTACATCGCCCTCATCGGCAATATCCAAAAAAGCATAATCCGGTGAAATGCTGAGTTTTGCTGTCCTTGCCTGTACGTCTCCGTAGATGGTGAGATTTCCAAGTTGATAGTCCGCTTTCACAAAAGCACTCAGCTCATTTTTCTTTGAGGTCTCTTTGTAATACGGGTCCAATTTTACTGGTAAGAATTCCTCTTCTTCGTTGACCCTGGAAAAAGTGTATCCGTGCAAGCCCGTAGTGATGTTCAACTGATCGCTAGCATAGTTAAGGTTGAGTATGCCTCCCACGTGATCATTCCGAAGTGGGAAATTTGTAGCTGCCAACGTACCATCATCAAGCGGAAAGGAGAAGGTAAATTCTCTGATGTTTGCGCCTCCATAGTAAGCCGTACTTCCCAAGGTCCAGTTGTCATTCAAAATCCGATTGTATTGCAACTGTCCTAAAAACTGCACCGCATCATCCCGATCATTCTCATCTAGTAAATTGATGGTGGGGTTTGGGATCAGCAAAGATTCCTCAATGGTTTGGTAACCCAGTCCGTTTTGGTTTCTGGAAATAAAGAAGGTCAGTTTTAAGAGGTCTTTATCACCATAATAGCCCCCTGTGGTAAAAAAGGAAATGGCATCTGAGTCGGTATTGTCACGGTACCCTTGTGAAGTCAGTGCGCTAAGCCCACCCATAAACCCCCATCCTTTTTCACTAATTCCACTGAAGTGCTGGAGGTTGCCGCGAAAGGTGCTGAAAGAACCACCACCCAACTGCAATCGCGTAAAGGCCTCCTTGTTTCGAAGACTCAAGGATTCAAAGTTGATTGAACCACCATAGCTACTTACGCCGTTGGAAGAAGTCCCGATTCCGCGCTGCACCTGGATGCTCTCAAAGTTGGAGCTGATATCGGTAAAATTGGAGAAGAAGACGCCCTGGTCAATCATATCGTTCAAGGGCACACCATTTAGGGTGAAGTTGATCCGTTCTTGACTGATTCCGCGCAACCTAAGCTGGCCATAGTTGGCAACGGAAGTGCCAGATTCTGAATAACTATAAAGCCCGGGAGTTGATTTTTCAAGGAGAAAGATTGGGTGTTGACCCACATAAACTTCGTCGATTTCTTTCTTTGTTAGGTTTGTTTTTGGAATGGGCACATTTTCGCTTGCCCGAACAGCGGTAATTGCCACTTCTTCAAGTTGCACGGTCTTTAAGGAATCCTGGGAAAAACAAAGATTCCCAAGCAGCAGCAAGGTTGCCAAACTTAAAACTCTCATTGTTAATATGTTATCTAATTAAACCATCGAAGAGTGGGGACTCTTCACTTAGTTTATCATACAATCGGTCAGATGACAAATAGTCCATGACCTTCCCTACGCCGGCATTATCCGGATCAGGTTGTGGGTATGATCTCAGCCTTATCTTCCATTCGCTATCAGCGAATTAGGCACCCCGACGGCAAAAGTAAGCGGTATTTTTTTATCGTAGTATCCCAAAGTGGTTTTGCAATGCTGTCAGCGCACACTGTTTTCGTTCTCCTTCGATACCGGATACGATGGAAAAGGGGAGGTTGTGTTGGGTCAAGTAATCTTCATAGACCTTGAAAAAATGTTTACGATCATGTGGGTGTTCTCGTTGTGGATCCGGTCGCCAGGGGAGGTCAATGTTGCTTAAGAAATAGTAGTCGTACGATCGTTCTTTCAGTTGCTCCTCGATCCAGGGATGAGTGCTCCCGTACTTATGGTCACTCCATACTTTTATGACAATCAAATTTGTGTCACAAAACAGGAAGTCTTTTGTGTATTCTGCTTTGTCATCCTCCCAAGCCAGCTGCCCGATTGCCATGGTATGCAGGTCCTGTTCTTCATACGGTCGGTCTAAGCGATCCAGAAAAAACCGTGCATATTCAGGTACCCATTCGCTTTGAAAATGGGTAGCCAATTGCTGGCAGAGTTCACTTTTGCCCGTGGATTCGGGCCCAATTACGGCTATTCGCTTTAGTTTTTCCATTCGAACTCAAAAAGAACAAATAAATTTTAAATCCGATAGTTCAATATTTTGAGATAGCGGTAACTTTGCGCGGCAAATAATTGTTCTTGTTCCACATTATTTGCTATGATCAATAACGACAAATTCCTTTTTGAAGCACTCACATACGACGATGTGCTTCTTCTTCCTGGTTATTCTGAAGTACTTCCACGCGACACAGATACCTCTGCGCAAATCACCCGAAATATTCGATTGAATATTCCGTTGGTTTCAGCGGCAATGGATACGGTGACCGAGGCTAAGCTAGCCATTGCCATGGCATTGGAAGGAGGTATTGGCATCATTCATAAGAACATGTCCATTGAGGACCAAGCCATACAAGTCCGCAAAGTAAAGCGATCCCAGAGCGGGATGATTCTAGACCCAATTACGTTAGATGTGAATTCCAAAGTGGGAGATGCGGAAGCCATCATGCGCGAGAATAAAATAGGTGGAATCCCTGTTGTGGACAAAGACAAAAAGCTTATTGGCATTGTCACGAATAGGGACCTTCGATTCGAAAAAGGATTTAAGCGACCAGTAAAAGAAATCATGACCAAGGAAAACCTAATCACGGCTACGGCTGAAGTTGGATTGGGAGAAGCAGAGGAAATTCTGCAAGAACACAAAATCGAGAAGCTTCCGATTGTTGATAAAGAAGGAAAACTGACCGGACTTATCACCTACAAGGATATCCTGAAAAATAAGGACCGCCCCAATGCCTGCAAGGACGAATACGGGCGGTTGAGAGTTGGGGCTGCCGTTGGGGTCACCGCAGACATCGAAGATCGGATTGCAGCGCTTGTGAAGGCGGGAGTTGATCTCGTATCGATTGATACCGCCCATGGGCATTCAAAAGGAGTCATCGATACCGCAAAACGTATCAAAAAAGCATTTCCTGATTTAGATACGATTGTTGGAAATGTGGCGACAGCGGATGCAGCAAAAGCACTTGCAGATGCAGGTGCGGATGCCATCAAAGTGGGCGTTGGTCCGGGAAGTATTTGCACAACCCGAATCATTGCCGGCGTAGGCGTTCCGCAGCTTTCAGCTGTTTATGAGTCTGCCAAGGCGGTCAAAGGGACCGGAGTACCCATTATTGCAGATGGAGGGATTCGGTTTTCGGGTGACGTGGTCAAGGCGATTGCTGGAGGAGCGAATACCGTGATGATCGGCTCTTTGCTAGCGGGTACAGAGGAGGCACCTGGAGAGGTAATTCTCTACGAAGGAAGAAAATTTAAGTCGTACAGAGGAATGGGCTCTGTAGAGGCCATGGAAGAGGGCTCCAAAGATCGGTACTTCCAGGATGCCGAGGACGATATCAAGAAGTTAGTTCCGGAAGGAATTGTGGGCCGGGTGCCATTCAAGGGACTAGTCCAGGAAGTACTCTACCAGATGGTTGGTGGATTAAGAGCGGGTATGGGCTACTGCGGAGCTGGCTCAATCGAAAGCCTGCAGGAGGCCAAGTTTGTGAAGATCTCTGGTGCAGGGGTGGCAGAAAGCCATCCACACGACATACACATCACGCGTGAGGCGCCTAACTATAGCAGGAAGTAAAGGAAAAGATCAAACCATAAAGAAAAGATAGAAGCGGGTGCTGCGCAATGAACTCGCTTCTACTCTTATTTCAGAAGAGCAATTTCGGTTTCTCCGCCTTTTGTCAAATCCCCAATCTTTACTTTGATGTCCGCATCAAGTGGAAGGAATAAATCCACACGACTACCAAATCGAATAAACCCAACGGATGTTCCTTGCTGTACGGGATCTCCGACCTTGGGATAGAAGGCAATTCTTCTAGCGACAGCGCCAGCAATCTGACGCATCAATATGCGTACGCCATACGCTGTAGTAAAACTGACAGATGTCCGCTCATTATCGGTGCTAGATTTTGGATGCCAGGCCACCAGGAACTTACCTGGATGGTATTTGAAGTAGTCAATCACGCCTTTCACCGGACTTCTGTTCACATGGACATTTAGGGGTGACATGAAAATGGATACCTGAATTCGATCCTCTTTGAGGTGTTCTGCCTCATGAGTCTGCTCAATCACGACCACCTTCCCCTCGGCTGGCGCATAAACGACTCCTTCTTTTTCCGGTGTAGTCACATCCGGATTCCTGAAGAAACGGACGACAAGCACAAAGAAAATGGCCGCGGCAATTGCCAGGATGATTTGAACCACTGCAAACGGAATCAACCAGTACAGCAGCGCATACAAGGCCCCGATTAGGATGGCCATGATGGGTATTAACTTATATCCTTCTTTGTGTATCCTCATTTGCTACTCTTAATATTCACAAGGTCGCAACGTACTAGAATCCACCACGGAACTTGTACGTTTTCGCTACCTTATCGATCGCCACAATATATGCTGCAATCCGCATACTGACGTTGTACTTTTCGGAAGTTTCGTACACCCGATCAAAGGCTGTTTTCATGATCCGGTCAGATCTTCTGCTTACACGCTCACGTGTCCATCCGTAACCAAGACGGTTTTGCACCCACTCGAAGTATGAAACGGTCACGCCTCCTGCATTGGCCAGAATGTCTGGTACAGCTAAAATTCCCTTTTCGTTCAAAATGGCATCTGCCTTGGCTGAAGTAGGCCCGTTCGCTCCTTCCACGATCATCTTAGCCTTGATCTTATCTGCATTTTGCTTTGTAATGACATCTTCAATTGCGGCAGGGACCAAAACATCCACCTCTAACAAAAGCAGTTCATCCGGATCAATTTTTTCTGCTCCTTCGAAACCTTCCAATGTGCCGTTGTTGCCTAGTCGGTACTCCATCGCTTTCTTGATGTTGATACCCTCTGCATTGTAGTAAGCTCCAGACAAATCACTCACTGCCACCACATTGACGCCCCGTTCTTCCAGCAGCTGAGCCGCCCATGAACCCACATTGCCAAAGCCTTGAATGGCGCAAGTAGCCTTAAACGGGTTTACCTTTTGTTTTTCCATGGCAGCCAGGGCCGAAATCATCACACCACGTCCTGTTGCCTCTTCTCTTCCCAAAGAGCCTCCTAGCACCAAGGGTTTTCCGGTAACAACGGCATTGACGGTCATACCGTAGTTTCTGGAATACTGGTCCATCATCCAGGCCATCTCTCGCGGACCTGTGCCCATGTCAGGAGCAGGTATGTCACGGTCTTTCCCGAAGACGTCATGCATGGCACCGGTGTACGCCCGTGTCAATCGTTCAACTTCTCCAGCAGACATTTCTCTAGGATTGCATTTGATTCCCCCTTTGGCTCCGCCGTACGGTATGTCTACAACTGCACATTTCCAGGTCATCCAGGCGGCTAAGGCTTTTACTTCATCGATATTCACATCCATGTCATATCGGACACCTCCTTTGGAGGGGCCCAGAATGGTTGAGTGAATGACTCTGTAGCCTTCAAATACTTTGATGGATCCATTGTCCATGGTCACGGGTAAGGAGACGATTACCTGGCGTGCCGGGGTTTTTAGGACATCGTAAATTTCTTGATCTAATCCCAGATGTTCTGCAGCAATCTGGAAACGTGACATCATCGACTCGAAGGGGTTGTCTTTGTCTTTGATGGGGGCGGGTTCAATGTAGTGCGCCATAAGTTGTAAAAATGGGTCTTGTTGTTATTTGAGCGGCAAAGCTAACTGGATTGGATTTGTTTATTAAAACAATTTCAGGAAAACAACGACAAAAGGAACAGCAATCAACAAACTGTCAAAACGATCTAAAAATCCACCATGACCCGGTATAATGTTTCCGGAATCTTTGATTTGAATGGAACGTTTGAAATGGGATTCAACAAGATCTCCATACGTTCCGGCAATGACGACGATAATTGAAACACTGATCCATTCTATGGTATTCAGTCCCTTAAAGTAGGAGGCAATCACCAGTGAGGTACTTACCGACAGGATCGCCCCGCCAATACTGCCTTCCCAGGATTTTTTCGGTGAGATACGCTCAAACAGCTTAGTTCTTCCAAAAATGATTCCGGTGAAGTAGGCACCAACATCGTTTGCCCAGGTTAGAAAAAGCAGTCCCAAGATGATTTCGTAGGAATACTCTCCCGAGTAGAAGACCAGCAAATTGGTAAAGGCAAATGGAACTGCCACGTACACAATTCCCAAGTAGAAAAGCGCAATATTGATAAAGGGATGTACATCATTCTTCTTGTACAGCTTGATCAGAAATACAAACGAGGCGAGCGGAAACAAGGCAAAATGATAGATAGACGGAAGGTAGCCTCCCTCAATGAAGAACATCCCTACAAATAGTAATCCGCCCACCGCTACACCTAGAAATCGAATTGGAAGATAGTCCTGCAAACGCATCAGTCGATAAAACTCCAGCATTGTGAAGCAAGAGATCAGAAAAAAAACGACAAAGAATCCCCATTGACTCCAGACCAATGATAGGATAATGATCAGCCCACCGATTACTGCTGAGAGTAGGCGGGGAAGGAGGTCAGGATACTTACTCAAATTTTATCTCTTCTTTTATGATTCTGATAGCGCGGATTACGGAGTCAGGATCTACAAATATTTCGAAATTTCCGAAACCGTGGGCAGTGACGGTCTTATTTACTTTTACAGGTGCTAAGCCCTCTCCTTCAAGAATCGCCTTCACCATATCTACACGATACTCTTGATTGTCTTTGTAAACAGGCTGCCAATCACGCATGAGCTGAATAATGTTTGTGAAATCTTGAAAGTAGAAACGCGGTAAGCAGACCAAAAAAGAGGACCGCTGGCCAAGGTGCAGATTGTTCCATCTGCTCTTCAGTAATGCTAATCAAGTCCTTTTGAGCAAGAAAAAGTAAGATCAATGCCATGCCGTTGTTGATTAGGTGTCCGATCATGGCGATGGAGAGCTTTCCACTCCAATGGTACAAATAACCAAAGACAACACCCAGTAGCATCCGTGGAGCAAAACCAAAGAATTGTAAATGAATTGCCGCAAAAATGATTCCGGTAAGCCAGATGGATACGTGATGATTTTTGAGCACGCGGATAAATAAATTTTGAATTAAGCCTCTAAATACCAGTTCTTCTGCGATGGCCGGAATGATGGCAACGGCAACAATGGCCAGGAGAAAGTGCTGGGTTGACTGAAAATTTGTAAGATGTTCGGTCACCACCTTTAGTTGGTCTTCGGATTTTCTGGCCCATTTTGCAAAGTCAGACTCCCCAAAATTGAGACTCATATTCCACTCTCCAACCGCACTGATGATGACCATGGATCCAATGGAGATACCTAATGTAAAGAGTGCCTCCTTGCCATCCACACCGGTAAAAAAGTACTTGAAATCAAACTTGAGGAGGAGATAGGTAATCAGGATAGCCACAACAATGAACATTACCACTTGGCTTATTGCCTGGGTTGTCAGCAAACTAATCGGATCCTGATTTAAGAAAACACTGTCGTCAATCTCAACAAGCACTGAAGCAAGGATGTTAAATCCAACGTAGAGGCCGAAGTAAACCAGCAAGATGATCAGTGCAATCCAGGCTCTGGAAATTTGCTTCTCATCGGGTAGGTTCTTCAGAATATCTTGCATAAGCTAACTTTGCGGCAAATATACGTGTAGAAAGTGGTTAAGATCAGTGACATAGAACTTGGAGAATTTCCCTTATTGCTTGCACCGATGGAGGATGTAAGTGATCCACCATTCCGTGCTGTCTGCAAACAGAATGGCGCGGATCTGATGTTCACCGAGTTTATTTCTTCGGAAGGCTTGATTCGGCATGCGGAAAAAAGTGTGCAAAAACTCGACATTTACGATTATGAAAGGCCCATAGGTATTCAGATATTCGGAGATAAAATCGAGTCGATGCGAGAAGCGGCGGCAATTGCTGAAGAAGCGAATCCGGAAATTGTGGATATAAACTATGGATGTCCTGTTAAAAAGGTGGCTTGCAAAGGTGCAGGTGCGGGTATTTTGTTGGATTTACCCAAAATGCAGGAGATGACGGCGGAAATCGTAAAACGTGTGAACAAGCCGGTGACGGTAAAAACGCGATTGGGGTGGGATGAATCCACTATAAAAATTCAGGAGGTAGCACATCGGCTGCAGGATGTGGGGATCAAGGCACTGAGCATTCATGGTCGTACCCGAAAGCAGATGTACAAAGGAGAAGCCAACTGGGAGCCGATTGCTGCTGTGAAGAACGATCCGGGTATTCACATTCCAATCTTTGGTAATGGTGATGTAGATTCTCCCGAAAAGGCACTTCAGTATAAAAATCGATATGGTGTTGATGGGATCATGATTGGTCGAGCGGCCATCGGGTATCCATGGATTTTCAAAGAAATTAAGCACTATATGAGTACAGGCGAGCTTTTGGCTGCCCCCTCACTTGAGGAACGAGTGGATGTAGCCATCCAACACCTTGATTTTTCTGTTGAGTGGAAGGGTGAACGGAAAGGACTCTTCGAAATGAGAAGGCATTATACCAACTATTTTAGAGGCATACCAAATTTCAAGCCTGTCCGAACGACGCTTGTCGAATCCGAATCGTATGCGGAAGTGAAGGATACCTTATTCCAGGTCCCTGAGAAATTTGGAGAATTTGTTGCTGATCTAGTGTAGTTGCTCGCTGGAGTGACTTTAATTTGCCCCCATGCAAAAAACACCGGCACTGGCCTGGGTCATGCTTATTGGATTGGCCCTGATATGGGGAAGTTCCTTTATACTCATCAAAAAAGGGCTGGTGGCACTATCACCACAGGAAGTAGGCTCCTTGCGAATCGTGGCAGCGTCTGTGGCATTGCTCCCTTTTGCGATCCTCCGCTTAAGGAAAGTACCTAAAACTAAATTTGCTGCCCTTGCCAGTGTAGGTTTTCTGGGTAGCCTCATACCCGCTTTTTTGTTTGCCATTGCGCAGACCAGGCTCAATAGTTCAATTACGGGTGTGCTGAACACCCTGGTGCCAATCTTTACGATCATCCTATCCTATTTTCTTTTTGGACAGCGACAAACGAGGAAGGCTTTCCTGGGAATTGCTTTAGGCTTGATTGGGACATTGATTCTCATTACTTCAGGCGAGGGAGGGTCCATCAGCGGAATTAATGCCTTCGCGCTTTTAGTGGTCTTGGCGACCATATGCTATGCCTCCAATTTGATCTTGATCAAGCGAAAGCTTGACGATGTCAAGGCGCTTACGGTCACCAGTATTTCGATTGTGATGATTGGACCCTTTGCTGCGGTCTTTCTATTTGGCTTCACGAACTTTGGACTAAAACTCTCTACTACGGAGGGGATTGGACTGGCAGTATTCTACATCAGTCTCTTAGGTGTCATGGGCACTTCCCTTGCCATGATCATCTTCAATAAGATTCTCCAAATGACGGATCCACTTTTTGCTTCCTCCGTGACGTACTTGATTCCGATTGTTGCGGTGATATGGGGCTTGATTGATGGCGAACGCATTTTTTTGATTCAATACTTTGGAATGATGGCTGTCGGCCTAGGAGTCTATATCGCAAACCGGAATCGAGCCCAGCAAGCCGAATAACCTTTAGTTCGTGACAATCCCTTTTCGGATATGTCTAATTCCTTTCTTGAATGCTTTAAAAACGGCAGCAGATGTATTTGATGTATTGAGCAGGATTGGCTCATCATCCTCATCTGGGATTTCAAGAGGGTTTATGGTGGTATTCACTTTGAATTCGGAAATGAAAAGACCTCCCTTGGTATCCACGATTTTGAAGAGCAGTTCTGCATTATTGGTTGCTTCTACAGCGTTGTGATACTTGTCCATTAGGTCAATCAGGAGCAAATAGCGGCTTTCGGTAATCGCTGCAATGCGATGGATCACAGTATCCTCAATGGAGGTAGCAAAGAGCGCTTCTTTTCGAATTCCATTTGCAAGTAGCTCATATTCTTCCAGTTGCAAGAATTTAACGGAGTTGGTGGGCGCAAAGGCGTCTCGAGCATGGTCAAAGTAGTCAAAAGCATTTGCTTCCTTTATATTTCTCATGTCCATCAAAAAGATTCCTTCTCCAGCAAGAATTCTGGGACTGGAAGTCATATTGGTCACAATGTTTTGCGTGCACGATGAAAGTGCTAGGATGAAGATAAGCTTGATATGTTTCACGAGGATGGTTGTTTCTATTAGAGAAACAAGGGTAGCAATAGGTATACCAAAAGACTGATCAATAGGCTGGAACATAGGTTTAACCACACTCCTGACTTCACCATATCCTTCATTTCCAAATCACCCACGCTAAAGGCAATGGCATTGGGTGCAGTAGCGATTGGCAACATAAAGGCACACGAGGCCGCCATGGTGGCCGGCACCATCAAAAGGTACGGATGAATTCCGATGGCACCAGCCAATGATGCCAATACGGGCAACATGATAGACGCGGTTGCCACATTGGACGTTACCTCCGTTAAAAAATTAACGGAAAGGGCAATGATTAAAATAATGGCCAAGAGCGGTAAACCGGCTACAGCAGTAAATTGTCCTCCTAGCCACTCTGCAAGGCCTGAACTTTGGAAGGCTGCCGCCAGCGAAAGGCCTCCACCAAAAAGAATAATAACGCCCCAGGGCAGTGATTCTGCTTCCTTCCATGTCAGGAGTGCTTTCGACCTGTCGGCTTTTGTGGGGATCAAAAACATCATCAATGCTGCCCCAATTGCGATCACGGTATCATTGATGCCCGGGATGAGTTGATTTAGGATGAATGATCGTGTAATCCAAAGGAGCGCTGTCGCGACGAACACAAGTCCTACTGCGCGTTCTTCATAGCTCATTTTACCGAGCTTATGCAATTCGGTGTTAATCAAATCCGCTCCAATTGGGAGTTTTTCTTTGTTGGTTTTAAAAATTATCCGACCCAAAACAAGCCAACATATGAGCAGCATCAGCAATGAAAAAGGGAGTGCGAAAGCCATCCATGAGAGAAATGAAAATTCTTCGTTATAGAGTTTGCTGGCGATGGCCACAAATATTGGGTTTGTTGGTGTACCTACGAGTGTAGCGACTCCGCCGATGGAGGCAGAAAAAGCTATCCCTAGCAACAGGGGTTTGGCAAACTGCTGTCCTTTGGATGCATCGATATCCTTCATCTGCTTGATCAGAGCACCCCCAATCGTAACCATCATCAACGTGGTAGCGGTGTTGGATATCCACATTGACAACAGGCCACAAGAAAGAATGAAGCCCAGTAGAATTCCATTGGGATTTGTACCCACTTTCGAGATAATGAACAGGGCTATTCGCTTGTGCAAATTCCATTTTTGCATCGCGATAGCAATGATGAATCCTCCAACAAAGAGATACAGCATTTTATCGCCGTATGCAGCCGTCGTTTGCCCTATTTCAGCCCCCCCGGTCAAAGGCAGTAGCACAATGGGTAAAAGAGCCGTAGCAGAGATGGGTAAGGCTTCAGATAGCCACCAAGTAGCAATCCAGAACGTGCAGGCCATGACTGCGTTGGCTTCTTGAGACAAACCATAAAATGGCTCGAAAACAAAAACCAATAAAAATAAAAAGGGCCCCATGAAGAGCCCTAGTTTTTTTCTTGACATTGTAGTGCTTAAGAATAAACCTCTTCTTCCAGACTCTCTAAGTTAAACTGATTCATGAAGTTTTTAGCCTGATCAAGGTTGCTAAAGTCAAATTCCTTCACTTTCCCGGTACGCAAATGAACTTCCACTTTGATGACGGAGATTTGCGAATCTTGTGACAAAGGATCTGATATTAAGATGGCATTTTCTTTACGATCTTTAATGGTTCTTGAGAGGGTCACGTTCTTACGCTTAATTCTCCCACAGTAGCTGCAGTTGTACTCCTTCAGCAGCTCACCATCTTCCGTCTCAGTAGCTTCACGAACAATTTCCTCTTTGCTGAGACGTAAGGTTTGAAAACCGCACCGATCACATTTGAGTGCACTCAAATGTCCTTTGTACTTTTCAATCTTCGTAAATCCTGTGGACTCGTCTATCCAAACGTCGTAATCCACGGAGAAGACATTTTCCTCTGCTTGCATTCCTTCGTCCAGGTAGGCATCTTCCTCTTCTTCGCTAAGAAGTTTCATTTTGTGCCCATTCTCGGGATTGACACGAGGGGTATAACGAAGTTTTTTCAGCTTCTTTTCAAGTTTTCCTGGATAATAGTACTTCAGGATTAGATGGGCCACATACCCGTAGAGCAATCCAATACACCCGGAGATGAAGATCCGAATGAAAAACCAAATAGGACTAATGGCTACGGTTTCTTCAACAAGGGTATTGTTAAAGAAAAACAGGCTTGTTGCAACCAGTACATGACTGGTAAGAAAGGCTTTGATCTCGCTCCCACTAGCCAAATCGAATTTTTCTTTAAAAGTCTTTTTGGAAGAAAACCGGAGCTTATAGATGATGTAGTTGATCAATGCTGCAACGAGTGCTACAAAGATTAGAATGAACGCAACCTGTTGCCATCCAGCCAAAAAATCTAAATAATTCATACGGGTGAAGTTTATTTGACACAATAACGAATGAATCAATCAGTATTGTTTACAGTGATAGCTGTAAACACCTGTCATTCATTCGGCATAACACATTCAAATAAACAATTGTTTTCCTGTAATCCCTAACTAGTTGATAATTGGCTTGTCCTTTTCTTCGAGTGTAGAAAGGATGACCTCCCGGATTGAAACGGAATGGGCATAGGGATTTAGGGTTTCTACCTGTGGTTGCGATTTGGTTTCAGGAAGTAAAGACGCCCATCTAGAAAGCTCTTGTTTAGCCAATGAAGTTACTCGTTCTTCGGCCTCCATGAAGAAAGCAAATGTGCCGAGTAGCAGCAGTAGCGTTATGAGTTTATTGAGCTTGGGTTTCATAGTCTTAGTCCTTTTTTCTAAATGAGCGTCTATCACTTCTATTTTGAAAACCTAACCTTTGATTAAAAGATGACTACCTACACTAAAAAGTTGCATCATTCCCTCAAATTTTATAAAAAGGGACGTTAATCGCTGTTAATTAATGTTATTAGGTGTTATTCATCTTCCAAACAGTACCAGAAATACTGCGGGGGGAACAGATGGTTACACGGAAGAATGAAAAAAATAAAAAAGGTCGCTTACATTAAGCTTTCCAGCTCATTGGATAGTGTTCGTCTACGTATTGCATTCCTTCTTCAGTTACATAGATGGGTCCGAATGTATCCAACATGACTGCAAGCTCCTCGGTCTCCTTAGCACCAATACTTTTTTCTAAAGTCCCGGGATGAGGACCATGAGGAAGGCCACCCGGGTGCAACGTAAAAGAACCTCGGTCAATTCCTTTGCGACTCATGAAGTTCCCCTCCACATAGTAGAGTACTTCATCTGAATCAATGTTAGAATGATTGTAAGGTGCTGGGATCGCTTTTGGATGGTAATCAAAGAGTCGCGGAACGAACGAGCAAATAACGTATCCGTGTGCTTGAAAAGTTTGGTGCACCGGTGGTGGTTGGTGAATACGGCCCGTAATGGGTTCAAAATCGTGGATTGAGAGTGCGTATGGGTACAGATAGCCGTCCCATCCAACTAAATCAAACGGTGAATGCGCATAGAAGTACTCGTGCAATTGATCATCATGTTTGATTTTCATTAGATATTCTCCCTTTGCCTCCTCAGTAAGCAATTCAGAAGGTGGGCGTATATCCCGCTCGCAGTAAGGTGAGTGCTCCAGCAGCTGCCCAAGCTCGTTTCGGTACCTTTTGACTGTCTCGACGGGATTTACAGATTCGATGATCAAAAGCTTTACCGGCCCTTCATCCCAGTCAACCTTGTAAATGGTAGTGCGAGGGATCACCACATAATCACCTTGCCTGATGCGCAGCTTGCCAAATTGGGAGTAGAGCCAACCATTCCCATCATGGATAAAAATAACTTCATCGGCCTGACCATTCTTATAATAGTAGTCCATCGATCTACTGGTTGGGTGACAGATGGCCATTGCAACATCTTTATTCTTTAAAAGAATCTTTCGAGATTCCAAGAAGTCGTCTCCGGTAGTTTGTACTCCCGATGTATTGAGGTGGGTTTGTTTTAAGGAATATTCTTTTGCGATGTCTGTTTTCCAATCGTATGACCGGCCAACTTTTTCTACTCGGGTTGGGGGATGGATATGATAGAGATTAGAATAGATGCCAGAGAATCCGCGTGAAGAAACTAGTTCCTCGGCATACAGGCTGCCATCTGGTTGCCTGAACTGGGTGTGTCGTTTCGGAGGTATCTCCCCTAATCTATGATAGTAGGTCATCTATCTCAATGCGATTTTATCAGCTTCATCCATAAGCTGAATTGCTTTTTGAAAAATTTCATCTTGCTCATTGAAAATGGGATAAAAACCGTCGTTGTCCCAAATTCCTCTTGCAATATACGCCTTAGTTAGTTGTCTTAACAACTTTTTTGATTTCCTGAATTCACTGGCGTTGAAGGGAAGTTTATTGCCTTCTGCAACCTGCACTAAGTCCATCAACATTTGATCCGAAACTTCAAAGGAATTGCGATAGGATGCTAGGCCCATGGCGGTAAGTTTTTCGCTGTTTTCCTGTGCGTACTTTACCGTATATTCCTGCATTGAGTTGGTACTGAAAAGACGATTTAGGTACCTGGAATTTTGTGTGGTGTCGAGTGGTACAAAAAAATCTGGTGTGATGCCTCCACCACCATAAACGATTCGGCCCTTATCTGTTCGGTAAATCAGTGAGTCGTTTACTTTAATGCTGTCAGAGGAATACAATTCTCCTGACTCGTATCTTTCATACGCTTCCCGGTAGTAGTCATCCAGATTTCCGCTTTCGTAGTTCTTCTGGATGCTCCGGCCACTCGGTGTATAGTAGCGCGAAATGGTCAGGCGAAGTTCAGAGCCATCAGTGAGATCTAGTGGCAATTGGACCAGTCCTTTACCAAAGGATCTTCTCCCTACGATCAAGCCTCGATCATGGTCCTGAATCGCCCCGGCCACGATTTCAGAGGCGGAGGCCGAACCTTCGTCCACCATGATCACCACAGAACCCGTCTCGAAATCACCATCTTCTCCTGAGTAGTGTTCCTCCGTGTAGCGCTTTTCTTTTCCGTCCGTGTAAACGATCATTTGCCGTCCCGCAAGCAGTTCATCTGCAATCTGTACTGCACGATTTAGATAGCCTCCTGGGTTCCCGGTAAGATCGATTACCAGATTCTTCATTCCCTGATCCTGGAGTTTCAATAAAGCCTCCTTGAACTCCAGATATGTCGAATTGGCGAATCGGGCGATCTTAATGTACCCAATTTCGTCATCCACCATGTACGATACATCCACCGAATATTGAGGAATGACGTCACGAATGATGTTGAAGTCAATCAGTTCGTCTTCTCCCTCACGAAGGATGGAAACGGTGACCTCAGATCCCCCAGGACCACGGAGCATCTCCACTACCTTTTGATTGGTCATGCCTATGCTAGCCACGTTCTCACCATCCACCTTTACAATTTTGTCCCCCGCTTTGATGCCCAATTTTTCGGAAGGGCCACCACTTAGAGGGCTCACCACATGAATAGTGTCTTTGAAAATATTGAATTCGACTCCGATGCCTTCGTAGTTTCCTTCTAGTCGGGATTGGATGAGCTCCAGGTCTTTAGGAGGAATGTAAGAGGTGTGCGGATCAAGATCCTTGAGCATACTCTTGATTGCATTTTCCACCAGTTTATCGCTATCTACTTCGTCTACGTAATCGTTCTCGATGTAAGTCAGGACCTGACGAAACTTGGTGAGACTTTGCATGAAATTGGAGGAAGGAGGTTTTGAACTTCCTGCCATGTTAGCTCCGATAAAAACCCCTATGCAAACAGCTACTGCAATGTAAAGTGGCAGTCGGACCGCCAGCGATGAATTCTTCTTTCCGCTCATACTCAAAAATAAAATTTTATTGCCCTAATGAAACGGATTGATCGCTAAACTGTTGACTTGCTTTAATATCGTCATTATTTTTGTATATGGTCTTTGAAAAAACCATTCGTGAAGTAGTAGATGAGAATTATGTGTATGCGCGAGCGCTGCACTACCTGGGGATTGATTTTTTCGAGAACCCTGACGTGAAACTAAAGTCCATTTGTGCTGAAAAGGGCCTAGACCGTCAACAGGTTATTCAAAGCTTTTACGATTTTGACTCGAACCATCGGCTAAGCTTTCGTCAGTTGGGTACTTATCCAATTGAACTGTTGATGGAGTATTTAAAGCATTCGCACCATCTCTTCATTAAGGACAAGCTGCCTTACATGGTACATCTAGCCAAAACCATGAAGGAGAATCAAGGCCTACAAGGATTGCTTCCGGAGTTTGTCGAAGATCTCATTCGACATATTTACGAGGAGGAGGATTCCACTTTTAAGTACATACAGTTGTTACGAGATATCAAGAAAGGAAAAGAAAGCGCTCCTTTTAGCAAATTGCTTGCATTTGATGCCTACTCCTTGCAAGACGAATACGATCATCACCAAAGTGATGACGAACTAGAAGCCATCCGGACGCTCATCTCATCTATTGATACATCGACATTACATGGAAGAGTATTGGTAAGTGAAATAAAGTCTTTCGACCGAGAGATGATTTACCACGCGGAGATCGAGAACAATATTTTCTTTCCCAAGGCGCTTGAGCTTGAAAAAGAAGTCAAAGGCAAGCTGAAACTGCTCACCACGCTGAATTAATGCCCAGGACGCTTTCGATTGACTACGGTGCCAAGCGAACAGGTTTAGCAGTGACGGATTCAATTGGAATCATTGCCACGGCGTTGGATGTGGTGCCCACGCACACGTTGGAGCCCTACCTAACAGATTACTTTCAGAAGGAAGAAGTCGCAAAGGTGGTTGTGGGAATGCCAAAAAACACCGATGGCACCGACACCAATGCCACCCCTTTGGTTCAGGCGTTCATCAATCGATTCCGAAAGGTTTTCCCCGAGAAGGAACTAATTTTGCACGACGAGCGATTTACTTCGAAAATGGCCCTGGACGCGATGATTATGGGGGGTATGAAGAGAAAAGACCGACGGCAAAAAGGCAACATTGATAAAGTAAGCGCCACGATAATTTTACAATCTTATCTAGAGAGTATCGCATGATTTTCCCAATAGTTTTATACGGAGATCCCGTTTTAAAAAAGAAAGCACTTGACGTTGAGCATGGAGATGCTTCGGTGAAGGAATTTGTGGATCATCTGTTTGAGACGATGTATGCAGCGAATGGAGTTGGTTTGGCATCACCGCAAGTTGGGGAGTCATTGAGAGTCTTCGTGATTGATACACATCCGATGCACGAAGACGAGGAGGCTGGACTCAAGAAGGCTTTTGTTAATCCTACAATGCTCTCAGAGGAGGGGGAAGCCTGGGCTTTTGAGGAAGGGTGTTTGAGCATACCTGGCATACGCGCGGATGTTGAGCGCAAGCCGAACATTCGCATAAAATACTTCGACGAAGATTGGAACGAACATGAAGAAACGTTTGAGGATATCGAAGCTCGGGTCATACAGCACGAGTATGATCATATCGAAGGAAAGCTTTTCACGGATTATTTGACGCCATTTAAGAAGCGACTGCTGAAGGGAAAACTGGCGAACATTAGTAAGGGTAAAACCGATGCTGAATATCGAGTCAGAGCAGCCAGGTAATGCAAAACTTAACCATTTCGCTCATTCAGGCCGATCTCTACTGGGAAGAGATTGATGCCAATCTGGCCATGTTTGAGGAATCCATTTGGAGCATTGAGCAGACAGACCTCATTGTCCTGCCGGAAATGTTTACGACTGGTTTTACCATGGATGCGAACGGACTTGCGGAACCTGCAGGAGGAAAGACGTTTAAGTGGTTGCGCCAGCTAGCAACACAGAAGAATGCCGCAATCACAGGTAGTTACATTGTGAAAGAAGGGGGAAAGTTCTACAATCGAATGTATTTCGTTTTTCCGGATGGCACTGCCGAATACTACAACAAAAAGCACCTGTTTACGCTTGCAGGCGAAGATCAATCCTACACTGCGGGAGATTCCAGGTTGATTTTGGAATACAAGGGATGGAAGATTCACCCGTTGATTTGTTATGATCTGCGTTTTCCGGTTTGGGCCAGAAGTCAGAAACAGGAGGATTCAGCGTATGAATATGATCTGTTGCTTTACGTTGCAAATTGGCCGGATACACGAATTCATGCCTGGGATACCTTACTACGAGCACGTGCTATCGAAAATCTAGCGTATTGTGTGGGTGTAAACCGTATTGGAACGGATCAGTACGGAAAGAATTACACGGGTCACACGGCACTCTATGACTATGCAGGAATTCAGCAGGCATTTTCACAAGGTAATGCGGAGATCATGACTATAGAACTAAATGCCGGTGAGCTGAAAAGGTTCAGAGACCGCTTTCGTTTTCAGGAAGACGCCGATCAGTTCACCATACTTTAGGTCTTCGCACCGACGTTCGTAAGCTAAAAAACCAACACTTTCTAGTGATCAGCAGTTATTTGGACTGTGAGGATCGCTTTGACCATCTTGTTTCTTTTGAGTGTTTGTGTAGGTACAGCACAAAAAGCTACGCTGGAGGAGGCGCGCAAGGAGTTTCATAAGGCTGTAATGAGTGACGACAAGTCCCGACCATTCCACCGATACATGGAGAATTTTGAGGATCCTTCGGCGGTAGTCTTAGCCTATCAAGCGGTTTCGGAAGCCATGCTGGCACGTGTGCTATGGAATCCATTTTCCAAACTGACACAGGTCAGAAAGTATCAAGAGAAAATTGCACTAGCCGTAGCTGGAGATCCGGAGAACATTGAAATTCGGTTTCTACGACTGGCGATTGAGTATAACCTCCCTACCTTCTTGGGTATGAGTGAACATGTGGAGGAGGACGTGACGATGATCATGAAAAATCTTCCTTCTGCGGCGTCGCTTCGACTTGATCCGGCCTATGGACAGTACATCTTCTATTTTCTTGAGCAAACCGATCTCTGTACTTCGGACCAGATTCTGGCAATGCGCGCATCAATAGCTCAAAAAGCTACCTACTAGCTCTGGGATTTTTGTAGAAATGTGGTACGATCAAGCGTTCTCTCGCGATCCTTTAGCACGGAAAGATCATATGATTCCCTGACATTTGTCAACAGTCTTACATCCATTTTTTGATAGCTTGAGTACATCAAATCTTATAGCCATGAAAAAGATTTTAGTACCAACCGATTTCTCAAAAAGAGCAGAAGAAGCACTCAAATTTGCCATTCAATTTGCCGCAAAGGTGAACGGAAAGATCACCTTGATGCACGTACTGGATTTCCCATCCGGGTCATTCAACACGACCGGAGAAATGAATTCCAATAGTTCAGACATCGTCTTTCGTGCGGAGTTTATCAAGGGAGTGCACAGTCGACTTGAGCAGATTAAATCTTCTCTCGATGTGGAAGTACATGGAAAGATCAAGTACGGTAACCCCTATGTAAGCATCAGCAAGGAGATTGCCGAAGAGGAGGTAGACTACATCATCATGGGTTCGAATGGTGCTTCCGGCTTAAAGGAAGTATTTATTGGATCTGTGGCAGAAAAAGTCATTCGCAATGCAGATTGTCCTGTTATTGTGGTGAAGGGGCCTGCAAATCTTGAGAATTTCAAAAGCATTGTGTTTGCCTCAGACCTCTCTGAAGAGCAGGATTTTATCGCTTATCGGGCGAAAGACATTCAGGAGTTGCTAGATGTGAATATGCATCTCATCACAGTAAAAACTCCGCATAACATGCGAAGGGAATTCGATACATTGGAAAAGATGAAGGACTTTGCGAAGCGTAATTTCCTTGAGCGCTATTCTGTGTCCACGGTGGATGCAGATTACTCCGAAGACGGCATTGTGGATTACGCAGAAGAAATCGGTGCTGGGATGATTTTGATGGGAACACATGGCAGAACGGGTCTCGCACATATTTTCGGTGGTAGCCGAGCTGAAGATGTGGCCAACGAATCGAATATCCCGGTCATGACATTTAAAATAAATCTTTAAACCCAAACGTGATGAACTATCAATT